>CADCUA010000493.1 GCA_902805755.1 uncultured Lysobacter sp. | reverse complement strand
TTTATTTACGACAAGGACCGCTCGGTCCTTTTGTACCTTTACTTCGTCCATACCGTCGAGGATGACGGCCCGGAGCCCGGGCTGGAGATTCCGCTGGAAAGGCTGGAACGCGGCCTGACCTGGTACTGCGTGATGGACCGCAAGCCGTTGATGGGCTCGATGGAGAGCCTGAGTACGCAGGTGTCCGGCCCGCTGCGGCTTCGCGGTGCGGACAGTCTGGACTGGCTGGGCGTTCCGATGGTGCGCAATGGCG
Organism: uncultured Lysobacter sp.; assembly: GCA_902805755.1. GTDB lineage: Bacteria > Pseudomonadota > Gammaproteobacteria > Xanthomonadales > Xanthomonadaceae > Cognatilysobacter. The sequence goes on along the minus strand of CADCUA010000493.1, from coordinate 1,914 downwards.
ACGTGCGTGGCGCCGTGGTCGTCCAGAGCTACGACCAGCCGAACCGCTTCACGGACAGGGAGCGGGCGCTGCTTGCATTCGTCGCCGAGCACATCCTGACGGCGCTGGAGCGCAAGCGCACGCAGGAAGAGCTTGAAACCCGCGTCGCCGAGCGTACGCACCAGCTTGCAGAGGCCAATACCGACCTCCAGCAGCAGATCGTCGAACGTCTTCGTGCGGAGCACCTGCAGGCCGCGCTCTACCGCATCGCCGCGCTCGCGAACATCGACGAGAGCACCGAACGCTTTTACGCCCAGATCCATGCGGTGGTTGGCGAACTCCTCAATGCGGAGAACTTCTACATCGCGCTGCTCTGCGAAGACGGCAAGCACCTGGAGTTCCCCTACTTCGTCGACACGATTGACACCGAGAAGCCCACGCGCCCGCTCCGCGGGGGGCTCACCGAATACGTGATGCGTCAGGGCCAGGCCACACTCATCGACGCGGCCGAAGAAGAGCGGCTCGTTGACATGGGCGAAGTCGTGTTGAGCACGTCGAACAGCGCACCTGCCGTCTCCTGGCTCGGCGTTCCCCTTCTGGGTCAGCAGGGTGTAATGGGCGTCATCGCGGTGCAGAGCTACCGCGCGGACCTGCACTACGACGCGGCCGACGCTGAGCTATTGACCTTCGTCTCCTACCAGATCGCGAACAGCCTTCAGCGCCGCAACAGCGCCGAAGAACTCCGGCGGCTCAACGCCGAGCTCGAGCAGCGGGTCGAGGAACGCACGCACGAACTGCGCCAGCAGATCGAAGTGCGCGAAAAGGTCGAATCGCAGCTCAAGCACCAGGTCATGCATGACTCGCTGACCGGCCTGCCGAACCGCCTGTACCTACAGGACCGGCTTGAACGGGAGATCGCCACGCACCGCCGCTATCCCGAGCGGCGTTTCGCGCTGCTGTACCTGGACGTCGACCGTTTCAAGCTGTTCAACGACAGCCTGGGACATCTTGCGGGCGATGAAGTCCTGCGTCAGGTGTCCGACCGCCTGAGCCAGTGCGTGCGCGAGCCCGATGTCGTGGCGCGCCTGTCGGGCGACGAGTTCGCAATCCTGCTCGTGGACCTGAAAGAGCCCGGTGACGCATGCATCGTGGCGGAGCGCGTGCAGGAGGCGATGCAGCGCCCGATGGCGATCGCCGGACGCGATCTGCAGACCTCGGCGAGTATCGGCATCGCGATCGGCGACAGTCGCTACGAGACCATCGACGCCGTGCTGCACGATGCCGATACCGCTCTCTACCGTGCGAAGGCTGCTGGGCGGCAGCGGTATGTCGTATTCGACGATTCTCACCAGCGCGCGTCGATGGACGTGCTGGAACTCGAACAGGAGCTGCGCGGGGCGCTTGCCGCCGGCGAGTTCGAGCCGTATTTCCAGCCACTGGTGCGCCTGTCCGACAGCCGGGTCATCGGCTACGAGGCGCTGATCCGCTGGCGCCACCCCGTGCGCGGGATGCTGACGCCGGACAAGTTCCTGCAGGTCGCGGAGGACAGCGGCCTGATGGAGGCAATCGACTGGCAGATGTACCGGCTGGCCTGCCGCGCTGCGGTGCCGCTGGTCGCGAAGGGCGGGTTCATTACCCTCAATATTTCGCCGCGACATTTCCAGAATGACGACTTCGACGAGCGCCTGCTCAAACTCACCTCGGATACCGGCTTCGATCCGGCGAAGCTGCGCATCGAGGTAACAGAGGGCACGCTGCTGGGCGATCCCGAAGCCGTGGCGAAAATCCTCGACCGCCTGCGCGTCGCGTGTGTCGAAGCCGCGCTGGACGATTTCGGCACGGGATATTCATCGCTGGGCTACGTGCACCGCTTCCCGCTGAAGATGATCAAGATCGATCGGTCGTTTATCGACTCGCTCGGCAGCGACCGATCGC
>CADCUA010000492.1 GCA_902805755.1 uncultured Lysobacter sp. | reverse complement strand
TGCATCGCGATGGCCTGCGCTTCTGCCTGTCCGCTAATGGCGTATGGCTGACGTCGCAGGTGCCGGTTCGTTACATCGACTTCGATGATGAAGGCGAAGGAGCAGGCTAGCCCTGCGCAAGAGGCGTGTCTTCTAAAACCCGCGCCTCGTGATTACGCGCTTTGATGCTGACCGCTTTATTGCGGTCGCATGCATGCGCGGGGCAATGCGGATTCGCCATTCATCGCAGGCATGCGCGGTGCAGCACGGCGGGCAGTCATCCTCGTTCGCTGGCGAGCGACCGCAACCGGGCCCGCGCGACCGCTACAGCGAGCGACGGATACCGGGCGCGGGGTCGGCGACGAAGCGCGGCGATCCTGCGCCACCTTCGAGTTCGGCCCGGTACAACTCGGCCATTGCGCGGTCGGGACAACAGAAGATCACGCGCGTCGGCCGCGAGTGCGCGTCTTTCCAGGCATGCACTTCCGCGACCGCGATGCGTGCCGCCTGCTCGGCCGGATAACCGTACGCGCCGCAGCTGAGCGCCGGAAACGCAATGGAATTGATCTTGTGGTGCTCGGCCAGTTCCAGGCAGCTGCGGTAGCACTGGGCCAGCAGCTCGGCCTCGCCGGATTCGCCTCCCTGCCAGACCGGTCCGACGGTATGGATCACGAATCGGGCAAGCATGCGATGGGCGCTGGTGATGCGTGCATCACCGGTGCGGCACCGGACACCGGGCTCGATCTCGGGAAGCTTGCGGCATTCGGCCAGCAGGCCCGGGCCGGAGGCGCGGTGGATTGCGCCGTCGACGCCACTACCGCCGAGCAGCGTCTCGTTGGCCGCGTTGACGATCGCGTCGGCGGCGACGACGGTGATGTCGCCCTGGATCACTTCAATACCCATTTGCAAGCTCCTTCCGACCCACAGGGCCGGTCGTCGTCCGTACCTTCGCCGATGTCTTCGCAAAGGGATGTGGAGAAATAACGCTCGCCCGTGTCCGGGAGCATCGCGAGCAGGGAGGATTGATCGATACGCACCTGGGCCGCCCGGGGCCCGTGACGCCCATTGCCCCGGGTCCCGAACGCGGCAGCCCACGCAGCCGGCGGGTCCGGTCGGACCTGCACGGCGCGCGGCGCGAGGCAGTCCACCGGCACGCGCGGCGCGTCCGCGGCGCGTGCACGGTTGAAGGCGTCGCGTCCGTGGCACGCGACTTCCCACCATCTATCCCGTCAGTGCCGTGCACAAGCGTTGCCACCGCGCATCGCAGGCCCGCGGTGTGCGCATGACCGATGTTGTCGAGGAGGTCATCGAAGCTCATGGTCGGCGTGCTCGGGAAAGGCGGCGGCGTAGGCCCGTCACACCTAGATCGTGCGCCAGGTCACGCTTCCTGTCGAGCCACGATAGCCGATCCAGCGCTACCGTTTTCACTCCGGTCAGTTTCGGCCCGCCAGATCGGGCTACGGGATCGTGATACAGCCGGCGCTAGACTGCCGATCCGCCCCGTTTCCGGAACGCCGCATGCATCGCGCGCCCCGTCGTCCTGTCCTGATCGCCATGATCGCTCTGGCCTTCGTGGCCGGTTGCGCAAAGCCGCAAGCAGGTGCGGAGGCCGGTGGCGGCGGTCGTGGCGGCCCCGGGGGCCCTGGTGGCCCGGGCGGCGACCGCCCGGTGCCGGTCACCACGCTGCGGCTGCAACCGGCCACGTTCGCCGACACGGTGCAGGCGCTTGGCACGGTGCAGGCGCGCGAGTCGGTCACCCTCACGGCGAAGGTCAGCGAGACCGTCCAGCGCGTGCATTTCGACAGTGGTGACGTGGTGCGCGCGGGCGCGCCGCTGGTCACGCTGAGCGGGCAGGCGCAGCAGGCGGAGCTTGCCGAAGCGCAAGCCGCCGCGAACGAGGCCGAGCGCCTGTACCAGCGCCAGAGCGAACTCGCGGCGCAGCAGCTGATTGCCCGCTCACAGCTCGACACCCAGCGCGCTGCGCGCGATTCGGCCCGCGCGCGTGTCGCGCAGGTGCGTGCGCAGCTCGGCGACCGCACCGTGCGCGCGCCGTTCTCTGGCGTGCTCGGGTTGCGCCAGGTGAGCCCCGGCACGCTGGTCACGCCGGGTACGGCGATCGCGACGCTGGACGACACCGCGCGCGTGTATGTGGACTTCCCGGTCCCCGAAGCGCGTTTGGCGGACGTTGCCGCGGGTCAGCGCCTGACCGGCACGGCCGCCGCCTACCCCGGCCGCACGTTCGATGGCCTCGTCGACATCGTCGATGCGCGCATCGATGCGGCCACGCGTTCGGTGACAGTGCGCGGCGATTTTCCGAATGCGGACCGCGCGTTGCGCCCCGGCATGCTGGTGCAGGTGACGCTGTCGCAGCAGGAGCGCAAGGCGCTGCTGGTGCCGGAAATCGCCGTGGTGCAGGTGGGCAAGGATTCGTATGTTTTCCGCGTGACCGCGGACGGCAGCGTCGAGCGTGCGGACGTGCGCATCGGTACGCGACAGGAAGGGCGCGCCGAGATCACCGAAGGCCTGAAGTCGGGCGACCGCATCGTCGTGGACGGCACCGGCAAGCTGCGCCCGGGCGCGAAGATCGTCGAAGCCGGCGAGAAACCCGCGCCCGAGCGCGCGGCGCAGGCCGCGGGTGCGCGATGAGCGGTCCCGCGGCGCGGCGCCTCGCCCGTAGCGTGATCGAAGGCGGGTGCACGGTATGAGCCTGTCCGATCTCTCCATCCGCCGGCCGGTGTTCGCGGCCGTGATGAGCCTGCTGCTGATCGTGCTCGGCGTGATGGCGTATTCGCGGCTGACGCTGCGCGAGCTGCCGGCGATCGATCCGCCCGTGGTGTCGGTCGACGTCGGTTATCCCGGCGCATCGGCCGGCGTGGTCGAAACGCGCATCACGCAGGTGCTGGAGGACGCGCTGGCCGGCATCGAAGGCATCGAGACGATCGAGTCGCGCAGCGTCAACGGGCGCTCTTCAATCAGCATCGAATTCACGCTCGCGCGCGAGATCGAAGCGGCCGCGAACGATGTGCGCGACGCGGTCAGCCGCGTCGCCGACCGCCTGCCCGAGGAGGCCGACGCGCCGGAGATCGAGAAGGTCGAGAGCGATTCGGAGGTCATCCTCTGGCTCAACATGAGCAGCCGGCAGATGGACACGCTGCAGCTCACCGATTACGCCGAGCGCTACGTGGTCGACCGGCTGTCCAGCCTGGACGGCGTCGCCCAGGTGCGCGTGGGCGGGCAGCAGCGCTATGCGATGCGCGTGTGGCTGGACCGAGACGCGCTCGCCTCGCGCGGCATCACCGTCACCGAGGTCGAGAACGCGCTGCGCAGCGAGAACGTCGAGCTGCCGGCCGGGCGCATCGAGTCCGGCACGCGCGACTTCACGTTGCGCGTCGCGCGTGGCTATACCTCCGCGCAGGACTTCGCGCAGATCCCGCTGACGAAGGGCGAAGCCGGCTACGTGGTGCGCCTGGGCGACGTCGCGAAGGTCGAGCTCGCATCAGCCGAGCGTCGCGCGTATTACCGCAGCAATGGCGAGCCGAACATTGGCCTGGGTATCGTCAAGACGTCCACCGCGAACAGCCTGGACGTCGCGCGCGCGGTGCGCGCAGAGGCCGAGCGCATCCAGCCCTCGCTGCCGCAGGGCACGGACATCTTCGTCGCGTTCGACACCACGGTCTTCATCGAAGCGTCGGTCGAGCGCGTCTACCACACGCTGGTCGAGGCGATCGTGCTGGTACTGATCGTGATCTGGCTGTTCCTGGGCAGCCTGCGCGCGGCGCTGGTGCCCGCACTCACGGTGCCCGTGTGCCTGATCGCGGCGTTCATTCCGCTGTATGCGTTCGGTTACACGATCAACCTGATGACGCTGCTCGCGCTGGTGCTGTGCATCGGCCTGGTGGTCGATGACGCGATCGTGGTGCTGGAGAACATCCAACGCCGGGCGGATCTCGGCGAGCCGCGACTGGTCGCCGCCACGCGTGGCACCAAGCAGGTCGCGTTCGCGGTCATTGCCACGACCGCGGTGCTGGTGGCGGTGTTCCTGCCGATCGGCTTCATGGAAGGCAACACCGGTCGCCTGTTCCGCGAGCTGTCGGTCGCGCTGGCGGGCGCGGTGGCGATTTCGGCGTTCGTCGCGCTGACGCTGACGCCGATGATGGCGTCCAAGCTGGTGCGGCCGCACAGCGAGGAAAAGTCGAACGTCGTGACGCGCTGGATCAACGCGCGGCTCGATGCACTGGGCCGTGCATACCGCGGCGGCCTGGTGCGCACGGTGCAACGGCCGTGGCTGTTCGGCGTGCTGATGCTCGCGGCGATGGCCGCAAGTTTTTTCCTGATCAGGCTAGTGCCGTCGGAACTGGCGCCAGCTGAAGACCGCGGCGCGTTCTTCGTATCGGTGGTCGGGCCGGAAGGCGCGGGCTTCGATTACACCGTCAAGCAGATCGACCAGGTCGAGAAGATCCTGGCGCCGCACATCGGCGATGCCGCGTCGGGTAAACCGATCCAGCGCGCGAACACGCGCGTGCCCGGCGGTTTCGGCGCGAGCGAGGAGATGCACACCGGGCAGGTGATCGTGTTCCTGCAGGACTGGGACAAGCGCGAGATCACCACGAATGAAGTCGTGGATTCGCTGCGTGGCGAGCTGGGCCGGTTGCCCGGCGTGCGCGCGAATCCGCAGGTGCGCACGGGCCTGGTGCGAAGCCGCGGCCAGCCGCTGCAGATCGTGCTGGGCGGGCCGGAATACAGCGATCTTGCGCAGTGGCGCGACGCGCTGATCAAGCGCATGGAAGCGAACCCCGGGCTGTTCTCCGTGGATTCGGACTACAAGGAAACCCGGCCGCAGATGCGCGTGGAGATCAACCGCCAACGCGCCGCCGACCTGGGCGTGAGCGTGTCCGACATCGGCCATGCGCTCGAGACCATGATGGGCAGCCGGCGCGTGACCACGTTCGTGCGCGAGGGCGAGGAATACGACGTCATCGTGCAGGCCGACCGCACTGCGCGTGCATCGCCCGCGGACCTCGCCGCGATCCAGGTGCGCGCGCGCGACGGTGCGCTGGTGCCGCTGTCGAACCTGGTCACGCTGCAGGAGCTGGCCGAGGCCGGCAGCCTCAACCGCTTCAACCGGCTGCGTGCGATCACGATCAGCGCAGGTCTTGCCCCGGGTTACACGATGGGCGAGGCGATCGAGTGGGTGAACCGCACGGTCGCCGAAGAGCTGCCGGATCACGCGCAGATGGACTGGAAGGGCGAATCGCGCGAATACCAGGCCGCGGGTGGCACGGTGCTGCTGACATTCACGCTTGCGCTGCTCGTCGTGTACCTCGTGCTCGCCGCGCAGTTCGAAAGCTTCATCCATCCGTTCGTGATCATGCTGACGGTGCCGCTGGGCGTGCTCGGTGCGCTGCTGGGCCTGTGGTTGACCGCAGGATCGCTCAATCTCTTCAGCCAGATCGGCATCGTGATGCTGGTCGGGCTTGCAGCGAAGAACGGCATCCTCATCGTCGAGTTCGCGAATCAATTGCGCGACGAGGGCCTGAGCATCTTCGATGCGATCGTCGAATCCTCCGCGGTGCGCCTGCGGCCGATCCTGATGACGTCGCTTGCGACGGTCGTCGGTGCGCTGCCGCTGGTGCTTGCGGGCGGGCCGGGGTCGGCCAGTCGCGCGACGATCGGCGTGGTGGTGATCTTCGGCGTGTCGCTGTCGACGCTGCTGTCGCTGTTCGTGGTGCCGGCGTTCTACGCGCTGCTCGCGAAGTACACCAGCTCGCCGGACAAGGTGAAGCACGAGCTGGCGCGCCTGGAAGCGGAAACGCCCGAGGTCGGCGGGCACGCATGAGCCGCGGCATCCGTCGCGCTCGCGCCTGAGCACGCGCCCGCCACGCGCGGGCCGGCAGGCTCGACAGCATGGTCGAGACCGACGTGATCATCATTGGCGCCGGCCTCGCCGGCCTGTCCTGCGCGGTGGCGCTGAGCGACCGCGGCCTGCGCGTCACGGTGCTGGAAGCCGATGCGATTGCAGGTGGCCGCGCGCGCAGCTGGACGCATGCGCCGACCGGCGACCGCGTCGATATCGGCCCGCACATCCTGCTGTCGGAATACCGCAACTTCCTCGCATTGCTGGAGAGGCTCGGCACGCAGGATGACGTCGTCTGGCAGGGGCGCAGGTTCCTCACCATCGACGACCGACCCGGGCCGCTGAAGATGCACATGGCGCCGTTGCCGGCGCCGCTGCCGTTGTTGCCCAGCCTGCTCAAGGTGCCGCAGGTGTCGCTGCGCGACCTGGTATCGAACCGGCGCGCATTGTGGCGCGTGCTGCGGCTCACTCAGGCCGACTTACACGCGTTCGACGGCGTCGATGCCGAAACTTTCCTGCGGCGCCACCGCGTCAGCGAGCGCTTCATCGACTGGTTCTGGCGCACCGGGGCGATGAC
>CADCUA010000491.1 GCA_902805755.1 uncultured Lysobacter sp. | reverse complement strand
GCCGAACGTCTCGACCGGTGTCCAGCAGCCCATCGCCAGCACTTCGGCGAGATAGCGGTCCTCGCCGTTGACGATCAGTCGCCCGCGACGCGGCACCGTGCGCACCAGGTGGTGGAACTGGCGCTGGATCGCGGCGACGTCCGGGAAAATGTCGGCGTGGTCGTATTCGAGGTTGTTGAGGATCGCGACCAGCGGCCGGTAGTGCACGAACTTGCTGCGCTTGTCGAAGAACGCGGTGTCGTACTCGTCGGCCTCGACCACGAACTCGCGCCCCGCGCCGATGCGCGCGGACACGCCGAAGTCCTCCGCCACGCCGCCGATCAGGAAGCCGGGATTGCGGCCCGCGGCTTCGAGCAGCCAGGTCAGGATCGTGGTCGTCGTGGTCTTGCCGTGCGTGCCGGCGACGGCCAGCGTGTCGCGTCCGGGCAGCAGGTGTTCGCTGAGCCATTGCGCGCCGGAGGTGTACTTGCGGCCGTCGTCGAGCACCTGCTCCACCGCCGCGTTGCCGCGCGAGAGCGCGTTGCCGATGACGACTTCATCGCAATCGGCGGAGATGTTCTCCGCGCGATAGCCCTGGCTCAGGGCAATGCCGAGGTTCTCGAGCTGCGTCGACATCGGCGGGTAGACCGCCTGGTCGCTGCCCTCGACCTCGTGCCCGAGCTCGCGTGCGAGCGCGGCGACGCCGCCCATGAACGTACCGGCGATGCCCAGGATATGCAGTTTCAAGATTGGAAGGCCTCTACGGGAGCCGCGCGGCGCCGGGTCGGCCCGCGCCCGGCATCAGGTTGTCTGCGACGCCGGTGCCGCGAAGGACAGGCGGGACGGCCGATGACACAGGCAGGTGCCTCGCCGTGCAAGCGCGGCCGCCAGGAAGCGGCCGATGTCCGCGGATGCCAGCGGTCAGCCGACCGCCGGCGTCGGCTCGAGTGCTTCGATGATGCGGTTGAACACGTCGTCCAGCGAACCCACGCCGTCGACGACGGTCAACTGCCCGTGCTGGCGATAGAAATCGACGACCGGCGCGGTCTGCTCGTTATAGATCTGCAGGCGCGTGCGCACCGACTCAGGCGTGTCATCCGCGCGGCCTTCGGCCTTGGCGCGGCCGGCGATGCGCTCGACCAGCAACTCGGTGGGGACGTCCAGCTGCACCGCGCGGCCCATGGGCTGTCCGATGCGCGACAGCAGCGCGTTCAGTGCGTCGGCCTGTGCGAGGTTGCGCGGGTAACCGTCGAGGATGAAGCCCTTCGCCGTGTCGGGACGCGAGAAGCGATCCTCGAGCATGCCGAGCAGGATCTCGTCGGAGACGAGGTTGCCGCGTGCCATCACTTCCTTCGCTTCCAGACCGAGCTTGCTGCCGGCGGCGACTTCAGCGCGCAACAGGTCGCCGGTGGAAATGTGCGGCACCTGCAGGTGTTCCTTGAGCCGTGCGGCCTGGGTGCCTTTGCCGGAACCGGGCGCGCCCAGCAGTACCAATCGCATCGATGTCGCTCCTAAATCGCAAGAATGCGGTTGCGGCCCGGGGCCGCCGCCCCGCGGGCCGGCGCTAGACTGGCGCCAGACCCCCTGCCGGGCAAAGAGGACCAGCTTACCCCATCCCGGCCAGAACCCAGGAATCACCATGCCCAGTGCGCGCCCGCAAGGAAACCTGTTCTACGCCCAGTCCGGTGGCGTGACTGCCGTCATCAATGCCACGGCCTCGGCCGTCATCCATACGGCGCGCGCGCATAAAGTGCGCGTGCTCGCGGGGCGCAACGGCATCCTGGGCGCGTTGCGCGAAGAGCTGATCGACACGTCGAAAGAGTCGGCCGCGACGATTTCGGCGCTTGCCCATACGCCGGGCGGCGCATTCGGCTCGTGCCGGGTCAAGCTCAAGTCGCTGGATGCCGACCGTGCGAAATACGAGCGGATGCTTGAGGTGTTCAAGGCGCATGACATCCGCTACTTCCTCTACAACGGCGGCAACGACTCGGCCGACACCACGCTCAAGGTGTCGCAGCTGGCGGCCGAGTTCGGCTATCCGCTGACCTGCGTCGGCGTGCCTAAGACGGTCGATAACGACCTGGCCGTGACCGACACCTGCCCCGGCTTCGGTTCGGCCGCGAAGTACACGGCGGTGTCCGTGCGCGAGGCGGCGCTGGATGTCGCCGCGATGGCGGACACGTCCACCAAGGTCTTCGTGTACGAAGCGATGGGCCGGCATGCGGGCTGGCTCGCCGCATCGGCAGGCCTTGCCGGCAAGGGCCCGGACCAGGCGCCGCATCTCATCCTGTTTCCGGAGCGGCCTTATGACGAAGCCGAGTTCTTCGCGCAGGTCAAAGCGGTGGTCGAACGCGTCGGCTATTGCGTCGTGGTTGCGAGCGAAGGCATCCAGACCGCCGACGGAACATTCGTTGCGGACGCCGGCGGCGGCAAGGATTCGTTCGGCCACACGCAACTGGGCGGCGTGGCCTCGCACCTTGCGGGACGCGTCAAGGATGCGCTCGGCTACAAGGTGCACTGGACGCTGCCCGATTACCTGCAGCGCTCCGCGCGGCATGTCGCCTCCGAAACCGACCTCAAGCAGGCGCAGGCCGTGGGCAAGGCGGCCGTGGAATTCGCGCTCAAGGGCATGAACGGCGTGATGCCGGTGATCGTGCGCACTTCGGACACCCCGTACCGCTGGAAGATCGCCGCAGCACCGCTGTCGGAGATCGCGAACCACGAAAAGAAGATGCCCGCGGACTTCATACGCGAAGACGGCTTCGGCATCACCGATGCCGCGCGGCGGTATCTCGAACCGCTGATCCGCGGCGAAGCCCCGCCGCCGTACGGACGCGATGGCTTGCCGAAGTATGTGTCGCTGCGTAATACGCTGCTGGAGCGCCGGTTGCCGGACTGGAAGTGAGCGCAGTCTCCGGCCTGATCGGCAGCGGCCGGCACGCGACGGCGCAACGCTCGAGCTTCACGTGCAACATGGCTTCAAGCGGTATCACGGATTCACGCGGTAATCGCCGCGGCCTGCGATTCTTGGCGCACGGTACAGCCTCCCGGCGCCGCTCGATGACCTCGCAAGACCGACGAATCCGCCGATGCGGCGGCTGAAGCCGTCGCTCTTCGACACCGGGTGAGAACGCCGGTCAGATGGGGTAAGCGTGTTCCGAAGCTGTCGCTGCAGGTCTTGCGGCAGCGATCGGCCGGCGACCTGCACCGTATGTCCACTGCCGACCCGGCCCACCAGGAGTTTGAAATGCGTTGTGCTGTCACCCGCTCCATGCTGTTTGCACTGTTGCTGGCGCCGTCCGTGCTGGTCGCCCAGGAGCCCGGTCAGCGCACCCCGACGCCGGCCGCCGTGGAACCGCCATCCGCATCCGAGCGCAGCAACCCGGTGGGTCCCGCGCCTGCCGATAAGGGCCTGATCGTGTTCTTCCGCGAACCGAACGTCATGGGCGCGGCGATGGGCGTCACGGTCCGCAATGGTGGGAATGCCGAAGTCGGATCGCTGCGCAATGGCCGGTACTTCGCGCTGACGGCCGAACCTGGCACGCACGTGTACGGCGTGCAGGGCGAAACCCGCGATGTGCTGAAGCTCGAGGTGCAACCCGGAAAGACGTACTACGTCCAGGGCTCCATCGACATGGGCCTTCTGGCGGGTCGCCCGAACCTGTCACTCGTGGATGAAGCGACGTTCGTAGAGCTCGCCGGGAAGCTTGAGAGCGACAAGTAAGGGAACACCTGCTGACGCGCCGCCGGCCTGTTGCTCAGCGGCAGGCCGTGCCTTCCACTTCCAGCTGCGCTGCATAACTCGCGACCGCTGCAATGGCGCCGCGAGCCGCAGCGGCTTTCGCGTCCTGCAGATACAGGCGCGATTGACCCTGTGCATCGAGCTTCGGCGGCACGGCGCCGGCCGCGGCCTTGCGCCATACGCGCACGATTGCCTGCTGTGTCGGGCAGGCCGCGCTCGGCACGCGGATCACGTCGTTGAGCGTCCACCCTGCCTGCACCGACGGCTTGGCTTTCGTCGCATCGACGAAGCGTGCCCGGGGCTGGCAATTCGAGCTGCTGCGCACCGCGCTGAAACGGTACGGCGCAGCGGCGTCGCCAGTGAATAGACCCTCGAGTCGCGCGCAGGCTTCGGGAATGGTGCGCAGCGTATGCGCCGCGCCGATGGCCTGGGCGGCCGCGGGCGCACGCCGGATCTCGGGCGCATCCGCAGCCGTTGCCGGCATTGCAGCCATCAGGCAAATCGCCGCGAACGGCGTATATAAAGCGCGCATTTTCGATCTCCACGTTCGCAGCGGCGGAGCCTCGCATGCGAGTGCTGAACTGCACTTCACGCGGTTTGCGCCCGCATGAGGCTATGCGATAGTCGGACGCTGCAGGTCCCACGCGCTCCGATGTCCGGCGAAGCAGGCCGCAAGACGAGCGTGAAAAACTAGAAGAAGGTTCGCGATCCGTTGTCCCTGATGTATCCACTCGATGGAGGGGTTCATGCTGGAGCAGTACGGTTTGACCTTGGCGCTGGTGTGCGCCGTCATTGCGATCCTGTACGGGATCGTGTCCGCGCGCTGGATCAGCGCCCAACCCGCCGGCAACGAACGCATGCAGGAGATCGCCGGTGCGATCCAGGAAGGCGCGCGCGCCTACCTCAACCGTCAATACACCACGATCGCGATCGCGGGCGTGGTGCTGCTGCTTCTGCTCGGCTTCTTCCTGGACTGGGAAACGGCGATCGGCTTTCTGATCGGCGCGGTGCTTTCGGGCGCGGCCGGTTACATCGGCATGAACGTATCGGTGCGCGCGAACGTGCGCACCGCGGAAGCCGCGCGACGCGGCATCGGGCCGGCGATGGACGTCGCATTCCGCGGCGGCGCGATCACGGGAATGCTGGTGGTGGGTCTCGGCCTGCTCGGCGTGGCCGGTTACTGGGCCGCGCTCAGCCAGTTCGGCATCCGCGGCGAGGATGCGCTGCATGCGCTGGTCGGCCTTGCGTTCGGCAGCTCGCTGATCTCGATCTTCGCGAGGTTGGGTGGCGGCATCTTCACCAAGGCCGCGGACGTGGGCGCGGACCTGGTGGGCAAGGTCGAGGCCGGCATCCCGGAGGACGACCCGCGCAATCCGGCGGTCATTGCCGACAATGTGGGCGATAACGTGGGCGACTGCGCCGGCATGGCGGCCGACCTGTTCGAGACCTACGCGGTCACGATCATCGCCACCATGCTGCTGGGCGGCATCATGGCCGACGAGGTGGGCGCGAACGCGGTGCTCTACCCGCTGGTGCTGGGCGGCGTGTCGATCATCGCGTCGATCGTCGGCTCGCTGTTCGTCAAGGTGAAAGCCGGCGGCTCGATCATGGGCGCGCTGTACAAGGGCGTGATCGTCTCGGCGCTGCTCGCGGCGGTCGCGTTCTACTTCGTCACCGTCGACATGATGGGCGACTCGCCGCTGGGCGCGCTGGACCTGTTCTGGTGCGCGCTGATCGGGCTGGCACTGACCGGTGCGATCGTCTGGATCACCGAGTACTACACCGGCACGCAGTTCGCGCCCGTGCGGCACGTGGCGCAGGCGTCGACGACCGGGCATGGCACCAACATCATCGCGGGCCTGGGCGTGTCGATGAAATCGACCGCGCTGCCGGTGGTGGCGGTGTGTTTCGCGATCTGGGGCGCGCACGAGCTCGCAGGCCTGTACGGGATCGCCACTGCGGCCACGGCAATGCTGTCGATGGCCGGGATGATCGTCGCGCTGGACGCGTACGGGCCGATCACCGACAACGCCGGCGGTATTGCCGAGATGAGCGACCTGCCGCCCGAGGTGCGTGCGGTGACCGATCCGCTGGATGCGGTGGGCAACACGACGAAGGCGGTGACGAAGGGTTACGCGATCGGCTCGGCCGCGCTGGCGGCGCTGGTGCTGTTTGCCGACTACACGCACAACCTCGACACCGCGAATGCGGCGCGCGCCGCGGCGAATGGCGTGGCGGCGGAGGCGATGCGCTTCGACCTGTCCGACCACATGGTGATCATCGGCCTGCTGATCGGCGGGTTGATTCCCTATCTGTTCGGCGCGATGGCGATGGAAGCGGTCGGGCGTGCGGCCGGCGCCGTGGTCGAGGAAGTGCGCCGGCAGTTCCGCGAGATTCCGGGAATCATGGAAGGCACGGGCAAGCCGCAGTACGACCGCGCGGTGGACATGCTGACGAAATCCGCGATCAAGGAAATGATCCTGCCCTCGCTGTTGCCGGTCGCGGTGCCGGTGTTCGTGGGCCTGGTGTTGGGGCCGAAGGCGCTGGGCGGCCTGCTGATCGGCACGATCGTGACCGGCCTGTTCGTCGCGATCTCCATGACCACCGGCGGCGGCGCCTGGGACAACGCGAAGAAGTACATCGAGGACGGCAACTTCGGCGGCAAGGGCAGCGAGGCGCACAAGGCGGCGGTCACGGGCGACACCGTGGGCGATCCGTACAAGGACACGGCCGGCC
>CADCUA010000490.1 GCA_902805755.1 uncultured Lysobacter sp. | reverse complement strand
CCGCACCGGCCTCGACATAGGCGCAGGCACGGTCGATCGCCGAGTCGACGCCTTCGACGGCCGCCGCATCGGTGCGCGCCATGATCACGAAGCCGGCATCGGTACGGGCGTCCACCGCTGCCTTGACGCGGTCGACCATCTCGCCGGTGCTGACCACTTCCTTGCCCGGCCGGTGGCCGCAGCGCTTCTGGCCGACCTGGTCTTCCATGTGCACGGCGGCCACGCCGACGTTGATGAACGACCGGATCGCGCGTCCGATGTTGAACGCCCCGCCCCAGCCGGTATCGACATCGACCAGCAGCGGCATCTGCGTGGCATCGACGATGCGTCGTGCGTCGGTGAGCACGTCCTCCATCGTGCTGATGCCCAGATCGGGCATGCCCAGCGAGTTCGCGGCCACGCCGCCACCGGAGAGATACAAGGCCTTGTAGCCCACGCGCTTGGCCATCAGGCCCGCGTACGCGGTGATCGTGCCCATGACCTGCAACGGGGATTCTTCGGCAACGGCCGAGCGGAAGCGTGCGCCTGCGGAAAGCTGTGACATTTCGACCTCGATACAAACGGATGCGTGGACCGGCATGCGCGACGGCAACCGGCACGGCAACAGCGCGATTCAGACGCGGCCTGCGAACAGGCGCGCGGCGATGATCACTCCAGATATCGCGGCGCGAAGAACATGCGCCGCCCAAGGAGCACGAAGGCGACCGCAGTCGCCTTCGCTCGGCACTCAGAGCAGGTGCGAAACACCGGCGCGCTCTTCCTCGAGCTCGGCCAGCGTCTTATCCATTGCCGCGCGGCTGAACTCGTCGACCGGCAGGTCGGTGATGCGCGTGTATTCGCCGTTCTCGCACGTCACCGGCACGCCGTACATCACGCCTTCCGGGATGCCATAGGTGCCATCGGACGGCACACCCATCGTCACCCACTTGCCGTTCGTGCCCAGCACCCAGTCGCGGATGTGGTCGATCGCGGCATTCGCCGCCGACGCCGCCGACGACAGGCCACGCGCTTCGATGATCGCGGCGCCGCGCTTGCCGACCTGCGGAATGAACGTGTTCGCGTTCCACTCGGCGTCGTTGATCTTGTCCTTCAGCGACTCGCCGTTGACGGTCGCGAAGCGGTAGTCCGGATACATCGTCGGGCTGTGGTTGCCCCATACGACAAGGTTCTGGATCTCGCCGACCGCCACACCGGCCTTGTTCGCAAGCTGGCTCAGCGCGCGGTTGTGGTCCAGGCGGAGCATCGCGGTGAAGTTCTTTGCCGGCAGGTCCGGCGCGGACTTCATCGCGATGTAGGCGTTCGTGTTTGCCGGGTTGCCGACAACCAGCACCTTGACGTTGCGCGAGGCGACCTTGTTCAGCGCGGCGCCCTGCGCGGTGAAGATCTTCGCGTTCTCGAGCAGCAGGTCCTTGCGCTCCATGCCCGGGCCGCGCGGACGTGCACCGACCAGCAGCGCGATGTCGGCGTCCTTGAACGCGACCTCCGCATCATCGGTGCCGACCATGCCGGCCAGCAGCGGGAACGCGCAGTCTTCCAGCTCCATCATCACGCCGCGCAGCGCCGCCTGCGCCTTCTCCATCGGCAGCTCCAGCATCTGCAGGATCACCGGCTGGTCCTTGCCCAGCATTTCGCCGGAGGCGATGCGGAACAGCAGCGAGTAACCGATCTGGCCGGCTGCACCGGTGACGGCGACGCGGACGGGAGTCTTCATGGAGTGAGTTCCTTGGACGACAGTTGAAAGGACGGCGGCCGCGTCAGTAGACGCGGTAGCCCAATGGAGTGAGGTGTTCGTCGAGCTGGGCGGTGTTGTAGCCGCGCACGACGTTCTGGCCGATCACGGTGACCGGCACGCCACGCGCGCCGATCGCCTGCATCGCGCGGTCGCCTTCGGGCGTGTCGACGTCCAGTACGCGGTAGCGCACGTTCGCGCGTTCGAAATCGCCCTGCTGCTTGCGGCAATAGCCGCACCACTCGGCGGCGAGCATCACGATGCGCGCATCGCCGGTTTCAAGCCGTGGATCACCCGGCCCGATCGTCTCCGGCGCGTCGCGACGCAAATACGCGTGCAGGCCGCCGACAAGGCCGATGATCAGCAGCAGCCACAGCGCGCGCATCGCCGTGCTCAGGCCAGTTCGCGGAAGAACTCGGCAAACCGCTGCAGGCCGGGCTCCAGTTGCGGCG
>CADCUA010000489.1 GCA_902805755.1 uncultured Lysobacter sp. | reverse complement strand
TTGCATGAGCTCGAAGCTCTCCACGTCCACGAGGTAGGCGCTGGGGAGGCCATGCTGGGTGATGAGAATGGGCTCCTTGCTCCGCTCGACGTCCGAGAGCAGTTCGGTAGCCTGTCGCTTGAGGGTTGTAACAAGTTCCGTGCGCATGGCAGTGACACTAAAGTATCACTCGGTCGCGTGCAAGGCGGCCTGAAATTGCCCCGGCAGCCGATCAGCAGCAGTGGCAGGCGCCACGGCAGGCTGCCCCGGCTCACTTGCCTCAAAGCGTGCAGTGCACGAGATCCATTGCGCATCGATACTGCGCATCTGCGCGACGACGCAGCACGCAGCAGCGTCGCGCATTCGCCGCGCCGCGTGCACGCGTTCCTGCCGCGCCGACAACGACACAGGCGTGATGTGTCGCTGCCTGCCAGCGGACGCAACCAGCAGGTGATCGCGGGCGCCTAGCGCGTTGCAGTGTCGTTACGAAGGGCGCCCGCGCAGCGCGCGGCCCGTTCCCGCATCAGGCGCTGATCCACCGCACTGCCGGCCTGCGCCGCGGCCTCTTCGAATGCAACGCGCGCCTCCTCACGGCGGCCGAGCTGCTCGAGCAGATCACCGCGAACCGCCGCCAGCAAGTGATAATCGCGCAGCGCAGACGCATCGCCGAGCGCGTCCACCAGTGGCAGCGCCGCTGCGGCGCCATGCGCCTTGCCGACCGCGACCGCATGGTTCAACGCGATCACCGGCGAGGGCTGCACGTCGTGCAATTGCGCGTACAGCGAGGCGATGCGTGTCCAGTCGGTATCGCTCGCGCGCCGCGCCTGCGCGTGGCAGGCGGCGATGGAGGCCTGCAGCACGTACGCATCCTGCGCGCCCCCGAGCTGCTGCGCGCGAACGAGCGCCTGCAGTCCGCGCATGATCTGCAGCCGGTCCCAGCGCGTGCGGTCCTGCTCCATCAGCAGCACGGGCGTTCCGTCGGACGCGGTGCGCGCGGGCGCACGTGCGGCCTGCAGTTCCATCAAGGCCAGCAGCCCGTGCACGGCGGCCGAATGGGGCATCAGGCGTGCGAGCACGCGACCCAGCCGCAGTGCTTCATCGCACAGCACCGGGCGCAGCCAGTCCGCGCCCGAACTCGCGGCGTAGCCTTCGTTGAAGACCAGGTACACGACCTCGAGCACCGCATCCAGCCGCTCGGGCCATTCGGCCTTGCCCGGCACCTCGAACGGTACGCGCCGCTCGGCGAGCGTGCGCTTGGCGCGCACGATGCGCTGGGCAATCGTCGCTTCCGGTTGCAGGAACGCACGCGCGATTTCACTGGTGCTCAGCCCGCCGAGCAGGCGCAGCGTCAGCGCCACGCGCGACTCGCGTGCGAGCACCGGGTGGCAGGCGATGAACACCAGCCGCAGCAGGTCATCGCCGATCGCATCGTCCGCGGTGTCGCTTGCGTCGGTGTGCATGTCCGCTCCATGCAGCTCGAGTTCGACGCCGTACTCGACCTGCTTGCGTGCATGCAGCGCGCGCTGGCGCAGGTGGTCGATCGCCCGGTTCTTCGCCGCCGACATCAGCCAGGCCGCGGGGTTTGCCGGCAGGCCGTCGCGCGGCCAGCGCTCCAGTGCGATGACGAGTGCGTCCTGCGCGAGTTCTTCGGCGATCGCGACGTCGCCGGTCATGCGTGCGATGCGCGCGATCAGCCGCGGCGCTTCCATGCGCCACAGCGTGTCGAGCGTCGCGGCGAGTTCGGGCGCAGGCATCGGCGCCGATGGAAACACCGGCGCGTCGTCGCTGCAAGCCGCCGCGCTCACGACGGCATCTGCGCCTCGTCCATCCAGAACACTTCCCACAGATGGCCATCGAGATCCTCGAAGCCGTGCTGGTACATGAAGCCGTAATCCTTCACGTCCATCGGTGTCGCCGCGCCGGCCGCGACGGCTTTCGCGACCATCGCATCGACCTCCTCGCGCGAGTCGCATCCCAGTGCAAGCAGCACTTCGGTCGCGCTGCGTGCATCGGCCACCGGGCGCGGAGTGAAACCGGCGAAGAACGCCTCGGTCAGCAGCATCACGTTGATGTGTTCGGAGATGACGACGCAGGTCGCGTCCTCATTGGTGAACTTCGGGTTGAACGAGAAACCGAGCGCTTCGAAGAAGTTCACGGAGCGCTCGAGGTCGCGCACGGGCAGGTTGACGAACAGCTGGCGGGGCAT
>CADCUA010000488.1 GCA_902805755.1 uncultured Lysobacter sp. | reverse complement strand
TTCTTCCTGCCGATGGCGCGAAACCGCAAACGCACCGACCTGACAGCCACCCGCGCGCACGATGCGTTCGTCCGCACGCGCGGCGCACGCGAGCACAACCTCAAGAACGTCGACGTCGACATCCCGCGCGATGCGCTGGTCGTGTTCTCGGGTGTGTCGGGCTCGGGCAAGTCCTCGCTCGCATTCGGCACCCTGTATGCCGAAGCGCAGCGCCGTTATCTCGAGTCGGTCGCTCCCTACGCACGTCGCCTGATCGACCAGGTCGGCGTACCCGATGTCGATTCCATCGAGGGCCTGCCACCGGCGGTCGCGCTGCAGCAGCAACGCGGCACGGCAAGCGTGCGTTCCACCGTCGGCAGCGTGACCACGCTGTCGAGCCTGGTGCGCATGATGTATTCGCGCGCCGGCCGTTACCCGGCGAAGCAGCCGATGCTGTACGCGGAGGACTTCTCGCCGAACACGCCGCAGGGCGCGTGCCCGCATTGCCATGGACTGGGCCATGTGTACGAAGTCACCGAAGCGACGATGGTGCCGGACCCCACGCTCACGATCCGCGAGAAGGCGATCGCCGCTTGGCCGCCGGCCTGGCATGGACAGAACCTGCGCGACATCCTGGTGACGCTGGGCTACGACGTCGACCGGCCGTGGAAAGACCTGCCGCAGAAGGACCGCGACTGGATCCTGTTCACCGAGGAAACGCCAACGGCGCCGGTCTACGCGGGTTTCAGCCCGGCCGAAACGCGCGCGGCACTCAAGCGCCGGGCCGAGCCCAGTTACATGGGCACCTATATGGGCGCGCGCCGCTACGTGCTGCACACGTTCGCGAGCACGCAAAGCGCATTGATGAAAAAACGCGTGTCGCGCTACATGCTTGGCAGCACCTGCCCGCAGTGCGATGGCAAGCGGCTCAAGCGCGAGGCACTCGCGGTCACGTTTGCGGGCGTCGACATCGGCACGCTGTCGCGCATGCCGTTCGATCGTGTCGTCGAACTGCTTGCGCCGATCGCGCAGGGCCGCTTCGCCGACGAGGGTGCAGCGGCCGGCAGCGTCGATCGCAACGCGACGCGCAAGGACCGTGCGCGCCGCGCATCGGCCGGACAGGCCACGCATGCGGCGGCGCCGGACGTGCGACGCACACCGGATCTGTCCGAGGAAAAACGCCTTGCGGCGCAACGCATCGCGTCCGACCTCATTGCGCGCATCGGCACGCTGCAGGGCCTGGGCCTGGGGTACCTGTCCATGGATCGCGCCACGCCGACGCTGTCGCCGGGCGAGTTGCAGCGCCTGCGGCTTGCGACGCAGATCCGCTCCAACCTGTTCGGCGTGGTCTACGTGCTGGACGAGCCGTCGGCGGGCCTGCACCCGGCCGACAGCGAGGCATTGTTCAACGCGCTGGAACAGCTCAAGCAGGCCGGCAATTCGCTGTTCGTCGTCGAGCACGACCTCGAGCTGATGCGCCGCGCGGACTGGCTGGTCGATGTCGGCCCCGGCGCGGGCGAGCGCGGGGGCGAAGTGCTGTACAGCGGACCGCCGGACGGGCTGCGTGAGGTTGCGACGTCGAGGACGGCCGAGTACCTGTTCAACGATGCGCCCCCGACACCACGCACCCCGCGCGCGGCCTCGGGCTGGCTCGAACTGCAGGGCATCCATCGCAACAATCTGCACGGCGTGCATGCGCGCGTTCCGCTGGGCGTGTTCACCGCGATCACCGGGGTCTCCGGCTCGGGAAAGTCCAGCCTCATCGCGCAGGCCCTGGTTGAACTGGTCGCACTGCACCTGGGCCACGAGCCGGAAGACGAGAACGTCGAGACCGTGGACGGGCCAACCGTCATCGTCCGCACGCGTGGCCACCTGGGCGGCGATGTCGACGCGATCCGGCGACTGGTCGAAGTCGACCAGAAACCGATCGGGCGGACGCCGCGGTCGAACCTGGCTACCTACACCGGCCTGTTCGATCACGTGCGCAAGCTGTTCGCCGCCACGCCGGAGGCACGCCGTCGACGCTTCGATGCTGGCCGCTTCTCGTTCAACGTCGCGAAGGGCCGTTGCGAGACCTGCGAGGGCGAGGGCTTCGTCAGTGTCGAGCTGCTGTTCATGCCCAGCGTCTATGCACCATGCCCGGCCTGCCACGGCGCGCGCTACAACGAGGCGACGCTGCAGGTGCATTGGCACGGCAGGAGCATCGCCGACGTGCTCGGCATGACGGTGGAGGACGCGTGCGCGTTCTTCGCGGGCGAGCCCGCTGTGTCGCGACCGCTAGAGCTGCTGCGCGAGATCGGCCTGGGTTACCTGCGCCTTGGCCAGCCCGCCACCGAACTCTCGGGCGGCGAAGCGCAGCGCATCAAGCTCGCGACCGAGCTGCAGCGCAACCAGCGCGGCCGCAACCTCTACGTGCTCGACGAGCCGACCACCGGCCTGCACGCGGCCGACGTCGACCGGCTGATGGTGCAGCTGCAGGGGCTGGTCGATGCGGGTAATACCGTTGTGGTGATCGAACACGAAATGCGCGTGGTGGCGCAGGCCGACTGGGTGATCGACGTGGGGCCCGGGGCGGGCGAGGACGGCGGGCGCATCGTCGCCGAAGGAGCGCCGGCGGTCGTTGGGCAGTCAGCATCCAGCCGCACCGCGCCTTACCTGCGGCGCGCGCTGGGCTGAGTTGTCGCGGGACAATCGTGGAGTGCGCCGAAGCTCATCTGCGACGTGCGTAACGGCGGGGCCGGCGCGGCTCAAGTTGCACGCCGGGCCGCCGATACCCCGGTTGAACATCTACCCGCCACGCCGTGACGGACCGGGGAACCATGCGCGCGCAGCAGCACCAGGCGGTCGGACGGATACACCAGCGCGGCCGGCCGTGAAAGCAGATATGGCCAGCACGCGCCCACTGCAGCGGCTGATGGACGTACTGGTCAGTACCGACCTGCGCCGGCGGATCCGGCTGCTGCAATGGCTGGTGGGCAGCGTGGTCTATATCGGTGCCGGCCTGCTGATGTACAGCGGCATTGCGGACGGATGGATGCACGCGTCCGACCTCGCCGCGTGGTCGGTCTTCGTTGCCGTGTCGCACCTAGCCGCCTACTTCGCCCTGCGCAGTGGGTGGAGCGAGCGCCTCGCCGATCCCGCGCTGACGCAATGGCAGATCGCCACCGGCGTCATTGCCGTGGACTGGGGTTACCTCATCTGCGGACCGATGCGCACCGTGGCATTGTTTCCGCTGCTGCTGATCTTCGCGTTCGGCGCGTTCTCGCTGCACTGGCGCCGCATCCTCGCGCTCACCGCGTTCGCGGTGCTGACGCTGGCGCTCACCGTCGCTGCACGCGAGGCCGGGATGGTGCAGCGACAGTGGCCCCAGTTCGAGTCGCTGCCGATCGACCGCGGCAACTTCCTGATGGTGCTGGTGCTGCTGCCGGCGCTTTCATTTATCGCGGCGCGTCTTTCCGTCCTGCGCAGCACACTGCACCGGCAGAAGCGCGCGCTCGCGCAGGCGCTCGCGGAGGTACAGCGACTGGCTACCTGCGACGAACTTACGGGCCTGCCGAACCGGCGCTCGATGATGGAGCGGCTCGCGCAGGCACAGGCGGACATGCGCGATGGCGGAGCGGGTTTCTGCGTGGCGGTCATCGACCTGGATGATTTCAAGCAGGTCAACGACCGGCTGGGCCACGCACAGGGCGACGAACTGCTGCGTGCGTTCGCCCGCGAAGCCAGCGGGCTGCTACGCGGCAGCGACCAGCTCGGACGCTGGGGCGGCGAGGAGTTCCTGCTGCTGCTGCACGGCGTGGAGCCCGGCGATGCACGGCGGGTCGTGGAGCGGCTGCAGCAGCAGGCCGCGACCGTCGACGCGGCGACCGGGCCACTGCGCTTCTCCGCCGGCCTCGCGCGCTACCGCCCGGGCGAGAACGTGCTCGATACCGTCGCGCGTGCCGACCAGGCGATGTATGCCGCCAAGCGCGCAGGCCGCAACGCGGTGCGCATCGACCCGTCAGCGACGCTGGTGTCGGAAGCGCTCGCGTCGATCTCCGACAGCGAGCGCTGATCCCGCGCGGCCCGATCGGTCGTCGTGTCGTGCAATTCAGCGCCTCCCGTCGCTGCGAACGCGACAACGTGGACAGGATCGACCACAGGTGCCGTGCCGCGGAACGGCGGGCATCCGGTGCGTGGCGTGCCCGCGAGGGTGCTCCCGCGAACCGGCTCACCGAATTGCGGGCATTACGCGATCTGCAGGAAGCGCCCTAACGCTGAAGCTCGGGTTGTATCTCACCGCGCCGCCTGCAGCGGCCGGTCGCCATCGCGCCGTCCGCGCGCAGACTCCGGGCGCAGGTTTGTCACGGCTGGACGCTCAGGCCGGTTGAACAGCCGTGCATTGCATCAATCGCTCGCGTCCCGGGCGTCCGGTCCCGGCTCGACTATTCGTTTCAACCGTGAAACCGATAGTCCAAACAGGGGGCTGTAGATGAAGTTGAAGCCGAAAGCGACCGTCCGGTCGCTGGCACGTGTGTCCGCCGTAGCCATGGGTTGCCTGATCGCGTCGATGCCGGCGCTTGCGCAGGTCGAGGCGGCGCAGTCGACCGGGCAGGCGCAGCAGCGCGTCGATCCCGCGGCGCTGGTGCCGGCGGTCCAGCCCCGTCTGGTGGAACCCGCCGCGCTTGCTGCACCGGGTGCATGTCCGTTCGCCGGCCAGGGTGCAGTCACGCTGTCGCGCATCGAAGTCACCGGCGCGACGCTCGTGCCGCAGGCCGAGATCGACGCCGTGGTCTCCGACCTCGTGGGCCAGTCGGGCGATGCCGCACTTCTGTGCACCGCGCGCGACCGCGTGGCGGGCGTCTACGCGTCGCACGGCGAAGCGCTGGCGCGCGTCGATCTGCCCGAACAGCGCATCACGGACGGCCTGCTTACGCTGCGCGTGACCGAAGGCCGCATTGTCGACACTCGCATCGAGAACGCCGAGGCGATGGGCCCGTCGGCCGCGCTCGCGCAGTCTTACCTCGATACGCTCAAGACGCAGGGCGCGACGCGCTGGGCGGACGTTGAACGCGCGTTCCTGCTGATCCGCGAACTGCCGGGTGCGGAAGTCGGCTTCTCGATGCGGCGCGCCGACGACGGCAGTGCGGACGGCCTGGTGGCGACCGCGACGTTCGCGCCGCGTCGCAAGCTCGACGTGACGCTGAGCGCACAGAACCTCGGGTCCGAGGCGCTGGGCCGCAACGGCCTGTCGGCCCGCCTGGATGCGAACGGCTTCACGCGCTTCGGCGACCGCACGAGCCTGGTGCTGTACTCGAGCACGAGCCAGGCGCAGCAGGTCGCGCAGCTGGTCGAGGAGTTCCGCGTCGGTCCGTCCGGCCTCGTCGTCACCGGCGATGTCGCCTACGGCCGCACCGAGCCCGAAGGCGCGCTGGAAGCGCTGGAGCTGGACGGCGAATCGCTGGTCGTGCGCATCGGCGCGCGGCAGCCGATCGTCAAGACGCGCGATGCAGGGATCGATGTGGCCGCGCGGTTCGAAGCGATCGAGCAGGACAATGCACTGGGCTTCCTCGGCTCGTTCGGCGGCCCGGACATTCCGCTGTTCGAGGAAAGCCTGCGCGTGCTGTCGCTGGAAATGGCCGGCCGCTGGCGTCACGGTGCGACGCGCAACCTGGCGACGCACGCACGTGCGGAGCTGCGCCAGGGTCTGGAGGCGTTCGGCTCCAGCCGCACCGGCGACCCGCTGCTTTCGCGCACCGACGCGCAGATGGATTTCACCTCCGTCCGCTTCGACGCTGGCGCGCACCTGCGATTCGCCTCGACCCCGACGTTCTCGCCCTACGTGATGCTCAATGCTTCCGCGCAGTGGACCGACGATTCGCTGCCGGCGTACGAGGAATTCCAGTTCGGCAACTACACCGTCGGCCGCGGCTTCGATCCGGGTTCCGCCTCCGGCGACCGCGCGATCGCGGCGCAGGCCGAGCTGGGGGTGGAGTTCTCGCTTGACGGCGTCGCGCAGCTGGGCCTGTTCGGCTTCGCCGACGGCGCCCGCCTGTGGGCCGAAGACCGGGGCGGCTACGACGCCGAGCCGTGGTCGGCCGGCCTCGGTATGCGCCTGCGCGGTCGCACCAGCCAGTTCACCCTCACCTGGGCGGCGCCGCAGAGCGCGCCGTTCCCGGGCGCCCCCGAGCCCGGCAACAGCCTGCTGCTGACGTTCTCCCATGCTTTCTCGATCCGCTGAGGACACGCACATGAATCACAAGACTTCTTCCCGCGACCTCAAGCTTCGGGCGCTTTCGCTGGGTATCGCGGCGGCGCTGGCTGCGCCAATTGTTTCGGCGCAGAGCCTTCCCTCCGGGTTCGTCGACGCAACGAACGTCACTGCTCCAACGGGCGACGCCACCAACATGACGGTCAATGTGACCGGGCCGCGCGCGTATGCGGAGTGGGGCAGCTTCGACGTCGGCACCGGCAATTCGTTTACCGTCACCAGCGATGCCGGGGTCGGCAAC
>CADCUA010000487.1 GCA_902805755.1 uncultured Lysobacter sp. | reverse complement strand
TTGCCCATCTCCGATTGCAGCACGTCCTGCACCGTGGCCGCCCGGCCGCGTGCCGAGAACACGGCGAGCAACTGGACGGTCGAGATGAGGCCGTTCAGCGCCCACCAGCCGACCACGCCAATCACGATGAGCCAGGGGATTTTGCGCATTGCGGGTCAGGCTAGACCGCAGCTGCATTGCCCGCAATCGCCGGTGCCGCGTTCGTCCCCGGTTCCGGCCCGTTCGTCCCTGCGCTGATCCGCGAAGAGGCTTCCGTGGATACGTTGCGGCTCCGACGATCCCGTCCTGAGGCCCGCACCGATGCCGTCTTCGATCCGCTGCCTCCATCCGACGCGCCTTGCCGTCGCGACCGCTGCACTGCTTCTGTCCGGCGTCGCGGCCCCGTCGCACGCGGCCGATGAGCCGCTGTCCGCGCCACGCGTGGAGGGAGACATCACCGTGGATGGCCACCTGGACGAGGCCGTGTGGCAGCACGCCACCCAGGTCCAGCTGTCCTACGAAACCCAGCCCGGCGACAACGTCGACGCCGCCGTCGCGACCACCGCCTACATCGCCCACACCGACGATGCGCTGCTGATCGCGTTCGATGCACGCGACCCGGACCCATCGAAGATCCGCGCGTTCCTGCGTGACCGCGATGCGCTGTACCGCGACGACTTCGCCGGCGTCATGCTCGACACGTTCGACGACCAGCGCCGCGCGTACGAGTTCTTCGTCAACCCGCTCGGCGTGCAGGCCGACCTGGTGAAGGAAGAAGCCAACGGCAAGGAAGACGATGCATGGGACGGGCTGTGGACGAGCGCCGCGCAGATCACCGAGTCCGGCTATCGCATCGAAATGCGCATCCCGTTCGCGACATTGCGGTTCCGCCCGACTGACGGTGCACTGCGCTGGGGCGTGCGCTTTGTGCGTGTGCGGCCCCGGGAGCACCGCTTCTCGTATTCGAACCAGCGCATCGAGCGCGGCGCGCGCTGCGATCTGTGCACGATGCGCAAGCTCGAAGGCTTTGCCGGCGTCCAGCAGGGCCGCGGCCTGGAGATCACCCCGACGCTCACGGTCGCGCAGGCGCAGACGCGGGATGGCGATGCCTGGCGCGGCGAGGGCGCACGCATCGAACCCGGCGTCGACGTGGCTTGGACGCCGAGCCCGAACCTTACGCTGAGCGCGACGCTGAATCCCGACTTCTCGCAGGTCGAATCCGACGCCGCGCAGCTCGATCTCAACACGAGCTTCGCGCTGTTCTTCCCGGAGAAGCGACCGTTCTTCCTCGAAGCCGCCGATACGTTCAGCACGCCGCTGCAGGTGATCTATACGCGGCAGATCGCCGATCCGGACTTTGGCGTGCGCGCGACCGGGCGCCTGGGTTCGAGTGCGTACGGCGCGGTGATTGCACGTGATGCGTTTACGCAGCTGCTGATCCCGGGCGCACTCGGTTCACGCTTTGCCCTGCTCGATCAGCAGTCCGATGCCGCATTCGCGCGCTACCGGCACGACTTCAACGGCCAGACCAGCTTGGGCGCGGTGATGACGATGCGCAATGGCGATGACTACCGCAATGCGCTCGCCGGCGTCGACGGGCGCTGGCAGCGCGGCAGCCACACGCTCACCGGTCAGTGGCTGCGCAGCGACTCGCGCTACCCGGGCGAACTGGCGCTCGCCGACGCGACCCCGGCAGGTGATGCGTTGTTCGCGCGTTACACGTTCGGTAATCGCGACTGGAGCGCGGACCTGCAATACACCCGCATCGACCCCGGTTTCCGCGCCGACCTCGGCTTCATCTCGCAGGTGGGTTTCGACCGGACCCGGGCGTTCGCAGCGCGCAACTGGTACGGGGCCGAGGGCGCGGCGTTCACGCGCTTTACGGTCGGCGCGGTCCAGGAGTTCGTGGACCGCAGCGACGGCCAGGCACTCGAGCGCAAGATCGAAGGCTTCGCAAACGTTCGCGGCCCCCGCGAAAGCCTCGCGCAGCTGATGGCGCGCAGCCGCGAGCGCTTCTGGGCCGGGCGCATGTTCGAGGAGAGGACCGCACAGCTCTACTTCGAAGCTACGCCCTGGGCGGGGGTGCGCACGGAACTGGTCGTCGAAGCCGGCCGCCAACTGGACCTGCGTGCGGCGCGGCTGGGTGACTTCATCAAGATCGACGGCGAGCTCTGGCTCGACATCGGGCGCGGCGTCAGCGTCACGCTCGACGGTAGCCTGCAGAC
>CADCUA010000486.1 GCA_902805755.1 uncultured Lysobacter sp. | reverse complement strand
GGTCCCAGCCGCGCACCGCGCCGGCGGACAGCGAAGCTTCGGGATTCACCACGACGCGCGCGGGATCGAAGAACTGCGCGACGCCCAGGCCGTCGCAGGTCTGGCACGCGCCGACCGGCGAGTTGAACGAGAACAGGCGCGGTTCCAGCTCCGGAAGCGAGTAATCGCACACCGGGCAGCTGTACTTGGACGAGAACAGCAGCGGCGCGGCTTTTTCATCGTCCAGCGATGTCACCGCGGCCATCCCGTCGCCGAGCTTGAGTGCGGTCTCGAACGATTCGGCCAGGCGCTGTTTCATGTCCTCGCGCGGACGGAACCGGTCCACTACCGCCTCGATCGTGTGTTTCTGGCGCAATGCGAGCGGCGGCACCGCATCGATCTCATGCAGCACGCCATTCACGCGGACACGCACGAAGCCCTGCGCGCGCAACTGCTCGAACACCTGCGCATGCTCGCCCTTGCGTTCACGGATCACGGGCGCAAGCAGCATGAAGCGCTGTTCGCTCGTTTCGGCCTGCGTGCCGAGCGCAAGCACCTGGTCGACCATCTGGCTGACCGTCTGCGCCTCCAGCGGGTAGCCATGGTTCGGGCAGCGCGGCGTGCCCACGCGCGCGTAAAGCAGGCGCAGGTAATCGTAGATCTCGGTGATCGTGCCCACGGTCGAGCGCGGGTTGTGCGATGTGGACTTCTGCTCGATCGAGATCGCCGGCGACAGCCCTTCGATGTGGTCGACATCGGGCTTTTCCATCACCGAAAGGAACTGGCGTGCATACGCCGACAGCGATTCGACATAGCGGCGCTGGCCTTCGGCATAGATCGTGTCGAACGCGAGCGAGGACTTGCCCGAACCCGACAGGCCGGTGATCACGATCAGCTTGTTGCGCGGCAGGTCGACGTCGATGTTCTTGAGGTTGTGCGTCCGCGCGCCGCGGATGCGGATCATATCCATGCGTTACCGGGATCCTGCAAAGAGTGGGCGGCGCTTGTTACGCACATGCGCGCAACAGCCAACCGGAAAGCGTAGCGAGCCGCCGATGTGGGGGCAAATCGCAGGAACCGAAGCGCGAAGACACTGAAGCTCATGCAATGCGATCGGCACTTTCCACAACCGAGCTGCCGATACCGGGCGCACGCTCGCGCTCCGAGCAGCCACGGATCAATGCGACACCGAGCACCAGCACCACGACCGCGGCGAGCCAGCTCGCGAGCGTGCGCCCCGGGTTGCCGGGTGCGCGGGTCTGCATCGGGCGGTCCATCTCCGGCGCCAGCCCGACGGCGGTGTCGGGCGACACGTTGGGGACGTCGCCAACGACGCCGACGCTCGCGCCGAGCGTCGCGGCGCTCGCGTCGAATGCGGCGGACCCGAGGTGCCCGAGATCGGACAGATGCCCGCCGAACCAGCCGTGGACCCGCGCGGGAATCTCCGCGTGGCTCGCGGGCAGGTCGCCGTGCTCACTCAGTTCGTGGATCACCTCGGGGAGCATCGTCGCGGCTGCCGCGCGTACGGTGGAGATGGGCAGCGTGAGGCGCTCGCTCATGTGCTGCACATGGTCCGTGCCGAGCGCGGCGTCGATGCGATGCGGATCCATCGGCTCGTTCGGCCCCGGTCCAAGCCAGGAATCCAGAGGTCGGTTGAGGTCGAGCGCGCGCAGGTGATCGACGAAGCCGGCCGGCCCGCCGTCGCGATCGCTGTAAACGCGTGTCACCAGCATGGCGAGCAACTGCTTCGCCTGCGGCTGTGAAAGGCCAAGCGGGCGGGTCTGATCCACGATGCGGTCGAACATGGCGCGTCCTCCGTCAGCGGCCGCGGGTGCAGCTCGCGCCCACTACACCACCGGGCCTGTCAACGTGCCGCCTAGTGGTAGGAAATCAAGACGAACGTGACCGCAAGCCCACTCCCAGGGTTGCCGTAACTGGCTGAGCCGCCTAGAATTCCGCTTCTGTCCGCCCTCGACGGCGGTCAGCGACCACAATAACTACAGAGGAAGTCTGGTCATGTACGCAGTACTGGTCACCGGCGGTAAGCAATACCGCGTGATGGAAGGCGAGACGCTTCGCGTCGAGCTGCTCGATGCCGAAGCCGGCAGCGAACTGAAGTTTGACAATGTTCTGATGCTCGGCGGTAGCGATGGCGTGACGCTCGGCGATGCGCTCAAGGGCGCCACCGTGTCCGCCAAGGTTGTCGGCCACGGCCGCGCCGACAAGA
>CADCUA010000485.1 GCA_902805755.1 uncultured Lysobacter sp. | reverse complement strand
ACGTCGATGCCAATGGCAACCGCTTCAACCCGAGCAAGCTGCTGCTGGATTCGTACGCGCTCGTGATCAGCCACGATCCGAACACGACTGCCCGCACCGACGGCACGATCTACGCGAGCGGCGCGACGCATCGCACGAAAGACAGCGGCCCCTGCGCGAGCAAGGGTGTGATGCTTGCGCCGATCACGACCGCAACCGGCACGAAACCGACCTGTGCATTCAAGGACGACGTCGTCTACGAAGTGCACGTGTGCGGCTTGACGAGAAACGACGCGAGCGTGCCGACCTCGCTGCGCGGCACGTATGCGGGCGCCGCGTACAAGGCCGGCTACCTCGCCAGCCTCGGCGCTGATTGCGAAATAATCGCGACGCCCAGGCAAGCCGACAGGCTTCGGCAAACGGGCGTCGCATGCATGACGGATTCCCTTATGCCCGGCCCGTTGCTAGCCTCAAGCATTGCCAGCGCACCGCTGGCCCGGAAAGGAATCCAAAGCCCATGCCCATGCGTCGCCCCGCCATGAAGTCCGTGCTGCTTGCACTCGTTCCCGCCATCGCGATGGCCCTGTCCGGCTGCGCCAGCACACCGACCGACAACGCGCCGGCCGCGAGGGCCGCGACGCCCACGACCGCCCTGCCCTCGCGCCAGTACCGCATCGAGGACTTCGTCGAAAGCGTCGGCGTCATGGGCGTCTCGTTCTCCAGCGACGAATCGCGGCTGCTGTTCTCGTCGAACAGGAGCGGCATCTGGAACGCGTACTCGATGCAGGTTACCGGCGGCGAGTGGACGCCGGTGACGCGTTCGAGCACCGACAACGTCTACGCGGTGTCGTATTTCCCGAACGATGACCGCGTGCTGGTCACGCACGACGAAGGCGGAAACGAGCTCAGCCACCTGTACGTGCTCGATGCCGACGGCGAGGAACGCGACCTCACGCCCGGCAAGAAGCTGGTGGCGAACTTCGCCGGCTTCAGCCCGGACGGGGCGTATTTCCACGTGCTGACGAACGAGCGCAACCCGAAGTTCTTCGACGTCTACCGCTACGACACGAAAACCCTCGAGCGCACGCGCGTGTTCGAGAACGCCACCGGCTTCATGCCCGGTGAGATTTCGCGCGACGGTCGCTGGCTTGCGCTGATGCAGCACCACTCCACCAACGATGCCGACCTGCACGTGGCCGACCTGCGCAGCGGCAAGATCACCCGGGTGTCCGAGCACACCGGCGAGGCGATGTTCTCGCCTGCCGAGTTCAGCCCCGACGGGCGCTGGCTGTACTACACCGCGAACGATGCCGGCGAGTTCGCCGAGCTGCGCCGCGTCAGCCTGGACACGTGGAAGCACGAGCCGGTGCAACGCGCGGACTGGGACATCGCCGACAGCTACTTCTCGCATAACGGCACCTACCGCGTCACGGTCATCAATGAAGATGGCAGCGCGAAGATGCAGATGGTGGAAACCGCGACCGGCAAGCCGGTGGCCTTGCCGCCGCTGCCGCCCGGCGACGTGCGCGGCGTGCGTATCTCGCGTTCGGAAAAGAAGATCGCGTTCTACCTCAATGGCGACCGCCAGCCGAATGATCTGTACGTGCTGGATCTTGCAGGCGGCGAAGCGAAGCAGCTCACGCGCTCGCTGAATCCGGCGATCGATCCGCGCGACCTCGTCGACTCGCAGGTGGTGCGGTTCAAGAGTTTCGACGGGATGGCGATCCCGAACATCCTGTGGAAGCCGCACCAGGCGAGCGCACGCAGCAAGGCGCCGGCGCTGGTGTGGGTGCACGGCGGGCCGGGCGGGCAGACCACGCGCGCGCACAGTGCGGTGATGCAGTACCTGGCGAACCACGGCTACGTGATCCTGGGCATCAACAACCGCGGCAGCTCCGGCTACGGCAAGACGTTCTTCGCCGCCGATGACGGCAAGCACGGGCGCGAACCGTTGTGGGACACGCTGGCCGCGAAGAAGTACCTGCAGTCGCTGGAGTATGTCGATGGCGAGCGCATCGGCATCATCGGCGGCAGCTACGGCGGCTACATGACCGCGGCCGCGCTCGCGTTCCATCCGGAGGAATTCGATGTCGGCGTCAACATCTTCGGCGTGACCAACTGGCTGCGCACGCTGGAAAGCATGCCCGCCTGGTGGGAGGCGCAGCGCAAGGCGCTGTACAAGGAAATCGGCCATCCGGCCACGCAGCGGGAGTTCCTGATCGCGACCTCGC
>CADCUA010000484.1 GCA_902805755.1 uncultured Lysobacter sp. | reverse complement strand
CGGCGCGCAGCAGCTTGGTGCCGGTGACCATTTCCTGCTGGGTGCGTGCCACGTCCTGCTGGCGCTTGAGCAGGCCCTGCAGGCCCTGGTTGTGGAGCGCGGCAGTGGAAATGCGAAGGCTCATCGACGGATCGCTCCGAGCAGGGACTGGAACAGGGTGTCGGCCGTCGAGATCACCTGCGCGGCGGCCTGGTAGGCCTGCTGGTAGCGCATGAGGTCGGCGGCTTCCTCATCGAGGTTCACGCCGGACACCGACTCGCGCTCAGCCGTGACCTGCGTGTGGATCGCGTTCTGCGCTTCCAGCGACAGCTCGCTGTGGCGCGTCTGGCTGCCGACGCGCGCGGTCAGCTGACCCATGCCTTCGGTGAGCGTCGCCGTGCGGCCATCGAGCAGGCGACGGTGGTCGAACGCGGCGAGCGTGCGCGCGTTGCCGTTGTCGGCCGAGCGCGGCGGCGTGGGCGACAGTGCAAACGAATCGCCGGCGCTGGGCGTGCCGTCGAGCGTGAGCGACCAGCCGCCGCTCGCGATCGGCGAGCCGGGCGAGTAGGGATACGGGCCAGCGCCATCGACGGTGTACTGCGCGGCATCGATGAATTCCACCGTTGCGCCCGTAAAGCCCGCGAACGTGGCCGCATTGGTGACCTGCGTGCTGCCCACGCGCGCGGTACCGAGGTTCGCGGTGTCGGCACGCGCCTGCAGCGGCGAGGCGGCGGCAATGCCGTTCGCATCGCGCATCACCAGTTGCAGGCCACCGGCGGCGCCCGCGGTCGGGCTCAGCGCGAAGCGGTCGCCCGCATTCGCCGCGCCTGCGACCGTGAGGTTGATGCCGGCCACGCGCAGCGGGTCGGCGGACGTGCCGGCGCCGGTCATCGCGACCGGAGCGCCGGTGTCGGCACGGTTCGCGCTCCAGCTCGCGCCGTCGTAGCGCAGCACGAGATCGGCCGCCTGCAGCGCGCCGACGTCGCCCACGCTGGCGGTGAGCGTCGCGCTGCCGGTGTTCGCCGAATGCGGGTCGGTGGGTGGCGCGCGCAGCGAGAAGATGTCCGCGCCGGGATTGCCGTTGAAGTCGATGCCCGAGCGCTGCACCGCGTTGAATTCGGTGGCGAACGCGGTCGCGAGGCGGCCGAGCTCGCCGCGCGCCGGATCGAGCACGCGGTTGCGGAATTCCAACAGGCCGCCGATCTCGCCGGACACGCTGTCGGCCGGCAGTTGCACGGTGCCGTTCGGGCCGGCGAGCGCGAGCTGCATGCGGTCCGGGCGGTACGGGTCGGCGACGGTCGCGAGCGTAGACGCTTTCGCGCCGAGCACGATCGGCTGGCCGCCACCGGTGAAGACGTTGAGCGCGCCATCGTCCTGCGGCACGGCGCTGGCGCCGACGAGGCTTGCAAGTTGCTCCACGCGCAAGGCACGCGCATCGAGCAGGTCGGGCGAGGGGTTCGCGCCGGCCGACACGATGTCGACGTTGTACTTCGCGATCTCGGTTGCGAGGCGATTGACCTCGCCGACCTGCGCGGACATGCGCTGGTTCGTCTCGCTGCCCATCTGGCCGAGCTGCGAATCGAGCGCGCGCCAGCGGCCGGCAAGCTGCTCGGCGGCGTTGAGCATCTCGCTGCGCGCGACCGTGGATGTGGGCTCGGCCGACACACCCTGCGATGCGGCGAAGAACGCCGACCACGGCTGCGCGAGCCCGGTGGCGCGGTCGGTGACGAGCGAATCCACGCGCCCCGACAGTGACGAAAGCTGTTGCAGGCGGCCGACTTCGCCGCTGCTGTCGACCTGCCGCGCAAACACCAGCCCGTCGGCCAGGCGCTGCAGCTTCGCGACATCGACACCCGCGCCGATCTGGATCTGACCGGCGCCAGTACCCGGGCGCGAGGCGAGATCGACGCGTTGGCGGCTGTAGCCGGGCGTCGCCGCGTTCGCGACGTTGTGGCCGACGGTGGACAGCGCACGCTGGAACGCGAGCAGTGCGGAGGTTCCGGTGGAAAGCACGCCGCTCATCGATTACCCCTGGGTGCCGCCGCCGGGTAAGGCAGCGAGTGCGCGGTTGAGGGTTTCGCCATTGGCAATGGCGCTGATCTTGTTCGCATACGACGGGTCCGTCGCGTAGCCGGCTTTCTGCAGCGCACTCGCGAAGCGATGCGTGTCGTTGCCGGTGCCGAGCGCGCTCGCATAGCGGTTGCCGCGCAGCAGGCGCGCGTAGTCCGAGAAGCTCTCGCCGGCCGAGTTGTAGGCGCGGAACGCGGCGCGCTCGTTGCGGCGCACGCCGTTAACGAATTCATGCGTAGCCGCGCCGACCTTCTGGCCCAGCCAGCGCGCACCGGCCTTGATGCCGAACAGGTTGTGGGACGTGGCCGCACCGGCGCCGCCGGGCAGGCGACGGCCCCACGAGGTTTCGAGTGCCGCCTGCGCGACCAGCGCCTTTGGTGGCACGTTGAGTTCGGCTGCGACCTTCTGCGCGTGCGGCCAGATCGATCTTACGAATGCTTCCGGGCTGCTGCAGTCCAGTTTCACCGAGGGGTCGCAGGCGACATCGCCGGCCTGTGCGGTAGGCGCGACGGCCGCGGGCGGCAGCGTCGGGGCGAACGGTGCCAGCGGTGCGACCGCCGGCATCGACACGCCGCTGCTGGTCGGCGCGAGCTGCAGCCCGCCTCCGCTGGTTGGCAGCGAGAGGTTGAGGCCGCTGCGCGCGGGAACCGCCATCGCCATCGGCGAATGCGCGCCCGGCAGTGCGAGCGGGCCCGGCATCGCGGCGGCAGGCGCCGGCGCGGTCGCGCGTTCGAGCTGGCGGATGATCGTCGGCGCGATGCCCAGGCCGCGGCCCTTGGTGAGCTCCTGCGACAGCTTCTGGTCGTACATGTCGCGGTAGGTCGTGTTGCTGCCGCCCAGCGGATCGCCGCCGGTGGTCGCGCGCATCGACTTGATCAGCATGTGGGCGAACTGCGATTCCAGCTGGCGCGCGGCTTCCTCGATCTTCGCGCGAGGGCTCGGCGTCGTCGGATTCAGTGGCAGGGCGGTGGTGGCGGGCAGGCGCATGTGCCCACTGCTGCAAGCCGCGTGCCGGGGCTGCGGTCGCGCTTGCGACGGATTGCCGACGCGGCCCGGGCGTGTGCGTTTCGCACGCTGAAGGCGGGCGCTGCGCGCCGGCGCCCGCCAGGCCGGGACGGGCGGCGCGAGCGCGGTGCAGGCAGGGCGGAAGACGTGCATACACGGGTTATCGGCCGCGTCGGCTCGCACCGTAGGCGAATTGCCTGATGTGCGATATCCGACGGGTCGCCGGGTCGGGTACGGGCATCGCTCGCGGCTGGGCAAGACGGCACCGCAGCGCGGCAATCGACCCGGTGCGCTATCGCCAGCGCACCGGGCCCGACACGTCGTGCGTCAGATCACCTCGAGTTCCGCCCGCAATGCGCCGGCGCGCTTGAGCGCTTCGAGAATCGCGACGATGTCGCCCGGCGCCGCGCCCACGGCATTGACCGCGCGCACGATCGATTCAAGCGAGGTGCCGCCGGCAAACAGGAACATGCGGCTGCCGTCGGCATTCGCGCTGACGGTCGACTTCGGCGCGACGACGGTGGCGCCGCCGCTCAGCGGATTCGGCTGGTTGACATCGAACGACTCGCTGACCGTGACCGTCAGCGAGCCGTGCGCGACCGCGGCCGGCATCACGGTCACGTTGCCGCCCATGACGACCGTGCCGGTGCGCGAGTTGACGATGACCTTCGCCGCCGACGCGCCCGGGCTGATGTCCAGCGATTCGAGCTTCGCGAGGAATGC
The DNA here is from genome assembly GCA_902805755.1 of uncultured Lysobacter sp. Taxonomy (GTDB): domain Bacteria; phylum Pseudomonadota; class Gammaproteobacteria; order Xanthomonadales; family Xanthomonadaceae; genus Cognatilysobacter. The sequence goes on along the minus strand of CADCUA010000484.1, from coordinate 9,881 downwards.
GATGCGGTCGCCGGCCGGCGGGGTGATGTCGATGGTCACGCCGTCCAGCGCGCGTGCATGGCCCGGGCCGAACGCGCCATCGATCGCCGAGACGATGCGCGCGGCGGTGGTGAAGTCGGACTGGTTGAGATTCAGCGTGACGTTGCCGCCCGGCGCAGCGCCCGGCACCGCGCGCTCGACGATCGCGCCGTTCGGGATGCGGCCGCCGTTCGGTGCATTGACCGAGATGCGCGAGCCGTCGCGGCCCTGCGCGCCGAAGCCGCTGACCACCAGGCTGCCCTGTGCGATCGCATAGACCTGTCCGTCCGCGCCTTTCAGCGGCGCCATCAGCAGGCTGCCGCCGCGAAGCGAGCCGGCGTTGCCGATCGAGGAGACGGTGATGTCGATCGTCTGGCCCGGCTTCGCGAACGCCGGCAGTTCGGCGTGGATCGCCACCGCCGCGACGTTCTTGAGCTGCGGGTTCACGCCCGGCGGAATCGTGACGCCGAGCTGTTCGAGCATGGACCGCAGGCTCTGCACGGTGAATGGTGTCTGGCTCGTGCGGTCACCGCTGCCGTCGAGGCCGACCACGAGGCCGTACCCCACCAGCGGGTTGCCACGCACGCCGGCGACCTGCGCGAGGTCCTTGATGCGCTCGGCCGAAGCCGGGAGCGATGCGAGTGCCAGCGCGAGCGCTGCGAGCACGACGGAAAAACGGCGCATGGCAATCCTCAGAACGGGAACAGCGCGGAATTGAAGAAGCGGCCCAGCCAGCCCATCGCGTTCGAACGCGCGAGCGTGCCCTTGCCGCCGTAGACGATGCGCGCATCGCCGACGCGGTTGGAGGCGATGCGGTTGTCCGGGCCGATGTCGGCCGGGCGTACCACGCCCTGTACCTGCACCATCTCGTCGCCCTGGTTGAGCCGCATCATTTTCTCGCCACGCACCAGCAGGTTGCCGTTCGGCATCTGCTGCATGACGGTCACGGTGATGTCGCCGGCCAGTTCGTTGCTCTGCGTCGATACACCACCGCCAGCGAACTGGCGGCTGCCTTCGACTTCGGCCTGCAGGATGTTGCGGCCCTTGTAGGTGACGCCCGCACCGGCGATGTTCGGCGCCGAGATGCCGACGCCGGTGTCCTTCGTCACCGCGGTGTTCGCGCGGGTGCGCGATTCGGTGCTTTCGACCAGCACGATCGTGAGCAGGTCACCGACCTCGCGTGCCTTGTTGTCCTCGAACAGGCGCATGCGCTGGCCCTGGGCCGGCGCGCTGGCGTAGATCGAACCGGTGGCGGCCGCACCTGCATTCGCGGTGGCGTAGATCGAACCGCCCGGCGCGGGCTGCTGCGCGGTGGCCATCGCATTCGCATGCGGCGCGTTCTGCACCGGCGTGAACGGCTTGATGTCGCCGTGCAGGCCGTTGACGGTGGCGCAGCCGGGCAGGGCAAGCAGCGCGGCGAGCGGCAGCAGCGCGCAGGCGATGCGGAGCGGGAGACGGTTCATCGCAGCCATCACAGGTTGTTGTTGAGGTAGGCGAGCATCTGGTCGGTCGTCGAAATCGCCTTCGCGTTCGTTTCGTACGCGCGCTGGGTTTCGATCATCGACACCAGCTCTTCCACCACGTTGACGTTCGAGCCTTCGAGCGAGCCCTGGATCAGCAGGCCCGCGCCGCTCTGGCCGGGGGCGCCGCTCTGCGCGGGGCCGCTGGCGCCGGTTTCGGTGTAGAGGTTTTCGCCCTTTGCCTGCAGGCCGGCCGGGTTGACGAAGTCGGCGAGCGTCAGTGCGCCGACCTGCACGGCTTCCGCCTGGCCTGCGACCTGCACGCTCACCGTGCCATCGGAGCCGATCGTCACGCTCTGCGCGCCTTCGGGGATCTGCAGGCCCGGCTGCACCGGATAACCTGCATTCGTGACCATCTCGCCCTGCGCATTGATCTGGAAGCTGCCGTCACGCGTGTAGGCGGTGGTGCCGTCGGGCATCAGCACTTCGAAGAAGCCGCGGCCGTTGATCGCGACGTCGAGTGCGTTGCCGGTCTGCGACAGGCTGCCCTGCATGAAGTTCTTCGCGGTTGCCGACACGCGCACGCCGGTGCCGACCTGCATGCCGGTGGGCAGCTGGGTCTGTTCGCTGGTCGCGCCGCCGGGCTGGCGCACGGTCTGGTACAGCAGGTCCTCGAAGCTCGCGCGATCGCGCTTGAAGCCCGCGGTGTTCACGTTCGCGAGGTTGTTGGCCGTCACCGCCATGCGCGTCTGCTGCGCATCGAGACCGGTCTTGGCAATCCACAGGGCCTGGGACATGGCGTTACCTCAAGTGTTTTGTGGGAAATCAGCGCGAGGACAGCAGCGAATTCGCCGAACGCGCGTTCTCATCTGCGGTGTGCAAGACGCGTACCTGCGTTTCGAACTGGCGTGCGAGCTGGATCATTGACACCAGCATCGAGGTTGCCTCGACGTTGCTGCCTTCGAGCGTTCCGGACGTCAGCGCCGCGCCCGTGGCGGGTGCGAGGTTCGCGCCGGGCGCCGCGCGCATCAGGCCGTCGTCGCCGCGCGTGAGTTCGGCCTGCTTGGCCGCGAACACGCCCAGCCGCCCGATCTGCGTGATCGTCGAGGCCGGCTGGCCCTGCGGCACGATCGAAATCGTGCCGTCGGTCGCGATGCTCAGGCTGTTGTGCGGCGGAATCGCGACCGGTGCGCCGTCGCTGCCGAGCACGGGCAATCCGCCGGCCGTGGTGAGCTGGCCTTCCGGCGTCATCTTCAGGTCGCCCGCGCGGGTATACGCGGTGCTGCCGTCGCCGGCCTGCACCGCAAGCCAGCGGTCGGGGTTCAATGCGACGTCGAGCGCGCCGCCGGTGGTCGTCATCGCGCCGCGTGCGCTGCTGACGCCGAGGTTCTGGAAGCCGGCGGCAACGCGCGAGGCGAGGCCGTCACCCGCGACCGGCGCCGCGACCGTGCCCGACAGCGTGGCCTGGAAACCGGTGGTGTTCGCATTGGCGAGGTTGTGCGAGACCGACGCCTGCGCGCGCATGGTTGCGCTGGCGCCGGACATCGCGACATAGAGGGCTCGATCGGTCATGGCGGCTTTCGCGAAAGGTGTTGCGAAGCGCGTTGCAAGGCGCGTGCCGTGGGCGCGCCGGGTCGCCGCCGCTGAGCGCAGAGCCACACGCTGCGAAACGAAAAACCGCAGCGCGCTACGACGCTGAGCGCGTCGCCACGCGCGTTGCGAAACCCGCTCGCGAGGGGCGTGGTTTCAACAACCGGGGCGTGAGCGCCGCACACGAAAAAGCCACACCGCACCTCGCCGCACCTGACGCGCGACGCCTCCGCAGCGGGCCGCCACGCGCTTTGCAATGCGCTTGTGCAGATCCGGGCGTCAGCTTCAGTAGCCGGTGCCCGCGCCAAGCACGAAAAAGCCGCACCCGCGAACGGATGCGGCTCTTCGTCGTGCGATCAATCGTCAGCGGATGTTGATCACGGCCTGGGTGATCTGGTCCTGCGTGGAGATCATCTGCGCGTTCGCCTGGAAGTTGCGCTGCGCGGTGATCATGTTGACCAGCTGCGCGGTCATGTCGACGTTCGACGCTTCAAGCGCGCCGCCCTGCACCGATCCGAAGTCCCCGGTGCCGGCCGCGCCGCGACGCGGCTGCCCGGATTCGAAACTCTCGGACCACACGTTGTTGCCCTGCGAAGTCAGGCCCTGCGGGTTCGCGAAGTTCGTCATCGCCACCTGGCCCAGCGGCGTGGACACGCCGTTGGTGTAGCGCGCACTGACGATGCCTTCGGACGAGACTTCCACGCCGCTCAGGCGACCGGTGGTGTAGCCGTCCTGCGACAGCGAAGCGACGCCGAAGCGCTCGCCATACTGCGTGGACCGGCCGACTTCCATCGTCACCTCGATCGGTGCCGCGCCGTTGCCGGGATCGTATGCAGGCAGCGTCAGTCGGCCGTTAACCGGCGAAACGAGCGAGCCGGCGTTGGAATACTGCAGCGTCTGCGCGCCGCCCACCGCGTTTCCGTCGATAAAGGAGTGCACTTCCCACTCGTTCGGGTTCGCGGTCTTGACGTAATACATGGACTGGCTGTGCGCCGCGCCCAGCGAGTCGTACACCGTCACCGAGGTGGTGTGGTTGTAGGTGGTCGGATCGTTCGGGTCCAGCGGCGTGACCGCCGGCGCCGCGGCGCTTGCGGGCAGGTTCGTCAGCACATCGACGCTGCTGGTCGCGCGCGGCGGGGAGTCGTTTGTCGACAGGCGCAGGTCGGTCATGCGGCCCATGTCGAAGCCGGTGCCCGACGTGCTCGGCGAATACACCTGCAGGCGGTGGCCGGACGGATTGACCACGAAGCCGTCACGGTCCGCGCCGAAGTTGCCGGCACGCGAATACACCGGCGCACCCTGGTTCGACAGCGTGAAAAAGCCGCTGCCCGACAGCGCCATGTCCAGCGTCTTGCCGGTGAAATCGATATTGCCCTGGCCGAACTGCTGCGCGACCTTCGCCAGGCGCACGCCAGCGCCGATCGCGTTCTGCGAACCGCCGTACGCGGACACCGCGAACACATCGGCGAACTCCGCGCGCGACTCCTTGAAGCCGGTCGTGTTCGCGTTCGCGATGTTGTTGGACGTGACATTGAGGTCGGACGAGGCCGCGTTCATGCCGCTGAGCGAGATACGGAAACTCATGGAAGGCTCCTGTGGATTCGAGCAGCGGCTCAGCCGATGCGGCGGACGGCCGACAGCGGGTGGCTGCCGAGACCGTTGAGGTTGAGGACAAGGCCGGAGGCCTCGATGGAAACGCTGTCGACACGCGCGGCGACGCGCACGGCGAGGGCTTCGGCCTGCTCGCCGCTGCCGGCTGTCGCGCGCACGGTGTAATTGCCGCCCGGCGCGATGCGGCCGTCGGAGGTGCGTCCATCCCAGGCGAACGGCACGTTGCCGGCGCCGGGACATTCCACCGTCATGCGCTGCACGACCTGGCCGCTCGCGTCGACGATGTCGACCTGCATCGGGCCCGCGGACGGCGCGACGAGTTCGCCGCGCACGCCGGCGCCGGGCTGCAGCGTCAGTGTGGACGCTTCCACCAGTGCGTCGTGGCCCACGAGTGCGGCGGCGCGCAGCGTCTGGTCGGACTCCATCACGTTCGCCACCGCGCCCATCGCCTTCTGCATGTTCTCGATGCCCTGCACCGTGGAGAACTGCGCGAGCTGGCCGAGGAACTGCGAGCCTTCCAGCGGCTTGAGCGGGTCCTGGTTCTTGAGCTGCTCGGTCATCAGGCGCAGGAAGTCCGCCTGGCCCATCGCACCGGCCGAGGCCGGCTTCTTCTGCGTCGCAAGGCCGAGCGAGGCCAGCGTGTCGGTGTTGGAGTTGATCGTCGTCATGAGCGCCTCGGCGCGTGCTTAAAGCGGTGTCAGGCCGGGCGGTGCCGGGCTAGCGGATCACTTGCCCATCATCAAAGTCGCGTTCGCCAGTTCCTTGGCGGTGTTGAACACCTCGACGTTCGCCTGGTAGCTGCGCGAGGCGGAAATCATGTCGACCATCTGCGCGATCGGGTCCACGTCGGGCGCGTACACATAACCCTGGCCGTCGGCGAGCGGGTGGCCGGGCTCGTAGCGCTTGATCGGGGCGGCGGTGCTTTCCTTCACTTCGGTCACGCGCACGCCGGCCAGCGAGGGATCGCTGCCGACCGCCTCGGCCGAGAACACCGGCTGCTTCGCGCGATACACCGCGTCGGGGGTGCCGGCGACGGAATCGGCGTTCGCCATGTTGCTGGCGACGGTGCTCAGGCGCACCGACTGCGCGGTCATCGCCGAACCGGCGACGTCGAAGATGGGCAGGCTGCTCATGGATGCGGTTCCGTTACTGGCCGGTGATCGCGGTCAGCATCGACCGCACCTTGGATTCGACGAACGACATCGAGGCGCGGTACTCGAGCGCGGCCTGCGCGAACGCGGCGTTCTCGCGCTCGCCTTCGACCGTGTTGCCGTCGAGGCTGGATTGCGTGGAGGTGCGTGCGAACTGCGCGGTGGTGACCGCGTTGTTGATGCTGTCGGCGCCGGCGGCGTTCGCGCCCGGTGCGAGCGCGGCGTTGAGCGCCGAGTTGAAATCCAGGTCCTGGGCCTTGAAGCCCGGGGTGTCGGCGTTCGCGAGATTCGCCGCCAGCAGCTGCAGTCGCTGCTCGCGAAGCGCAAGCGCGGTGCCGTGGATGCCGAGGAAATTCTTGCCTGTCAGTGCGTCGCTCATCGTCCGCTCCGGCGGGTTGACTCGCGAAGGTCAAGGCAAGCGCTGTGCCAGCGCTTGGTTTGCTGGCCGGATGCGGTCGGCGTTTCCCGTGTCGGCGCGAGCCATGGCCCGCTGCGGTGGGGCGCCAGCGGGGCGCGCAAGGCGTGCGGTTTCGACCGCTGAAGAGGCATTCGACTGGAGGCCAATGGCCTCCCATGCATCAGGTCGCAGGGCAGGCGGGGCGGGCCTCTGCGCCGGCCGAGCCTGGTGCTGCGCGGAACTCAGGCCAGCGCGGCGATGCGCGCGGCGATGCGGTCGGCCAGTTCGCGCTCGGAATACTTCGGTACGAAATCGTCCGCGCCCACGCGCTCGACCATCGCCCTGTTGAACACGCCCGACAGCGAGGTGTGCAGCAGCACGAACATGTCCTTGAGCGCCGGGTCGCGACGGATTTCCGTCGTCAGCGTGTAGCCGTCCATCGCCGGCATCTCGATGTCCGAAATCACCATCGCATAGCGGTCGCAGGGGCGCATGCCGCCCTGCGCGATCGCCTGCAGGTGTTCCAGCGCCTGGCGCCCGTCCGACAGCAGCGTCGCGCCCAGTCCCAGTTGCTCGAGCACCCAGCGGATGCGGTTGCGCGCGACGCGCGAGTCGTCGACCACGAGCACCTCGCGCTGCACGCCCGGCGGCACCGCCAGCGGCGCGATCGCGAGCGTTTCGCTTTCGCGCGGGGCGGACTCGGCAAGCACGCTTTCCACGTCGATCAGCTGGATCAGCTCGCCGTGGTGGCGTGTCATGCCGGTCAGGTAATGGATTTCGTTGCCCAGCTCCGGCGGCGGCTGGATATCTTCCACGCCGACATTGACGATGCGTTCGACACCGGAGACCAGAAAGCCCTGCACCGAGCGGTTGAACTCGGTGACCACCAGGTAGCGCGGCTCGTCGCTGTCGCCGCCATGGCCGATCGCGCGGGCCAGGTCCAGCACCGGCACGGTGCGGCCGCGCACGTCCGCCGCGCCCGCGAACGCGGCCGGCAGCTGCGGAAGGCGGAACAGCGCCGGACGCGGCAGCACTTCCTGCACCTTGAAGACGTTCACGCCAAAAAGCTGACGCGAGCCAAGGCGGAACAGCAGCAGTGCCAGCCGGTTGTGACCGGCCAGGCGGGTACGTTGGTCGATGCGGTCCAGCAGATCTCGGCTCATGCGGGCGTTGTCGGCGGTGCGGCCGCAAGCTTGAGGGATCGGCGTGCACGGCCTCCCCAACTGCGACCGCGGTCGCGGGCGGTGCTCGCAACAGCACCGGCTGCGGAGCGCTGCGGCGCGCCTACGTGCGCATGGAACAAGCAACAGGTTCTCGCCACCGCATCGGCTGCAACGCCGAACACACCACAGGCGAACCCGCGCGGCACGCGACTTGCCTTGGTCCCGCCATGGCCCTTCCCGACTCCATCGCCCGCATCCTGCCGTGCCTGCTGGCGTGCTGGGTACTGTTGTCGTGCATGACAACGGTCCATGCCGGCACGATGCAGCCGCTGGCCGACATCCGCGCCGCCGCGATCACCGCGCTCGGCGCCACCGGTGGCACGGCCGAAGCCGTTCTCGGCGCGAACGTGCGCATGCCGCTGTGCAGCCAGCCGCTGCAGGGCGTCGCGACCGGTCCGCATACCGCGCAGGTGCGTTGTGCCGATGCGCCAGGCTGGAAGCTCTACGTACCCGTGCGCGTGCGTCGCGAGGCCGATGTCGTCGTGCTGCGCGGTCCGGTGCGCGCCGGCACGCCGATCACTGCCGACCAGCTTGTCGTGCAGCGCCGCGACATCGCCCATGCAACCGCGCCTGCGATCACCGACCCTGCGCAGATCATCGGACAGACCCTCGCCAAGCCGCTTGCGGCCGGCTCGACGCTGACGACGGCTGACGTCGCGCAAGGCCCGCCGATGCGACGCGGCGATCCCGTGGTGCTGCTCACGCGCATTGGCAGCGTGGAAGTGCGCATGGCCGGTCGCGCGCTCGGCCCCGCCGGTGCTGGCGGCATCGTCTCGGCCGAGAACGTCGAATCCCGGCGCATCGTGCGCGGGCGCATCACCGCGCCGGGCGTGGTCGAGGTCTCGCGCTGAGCGCCTGATGAATGCTCCCGCCCGCCATCTGCAGTCAGCCCACCCGCAAGCAACGCCTCGGAATGTCGCGTGCGGAACGCCGATGCAAGAGTGGTTACGCGCAAGTAATTGTTTCCACGGATCCGGCAGTCGGCGGTCGCTGGTCCAATCGCGTCACTTCCGGACCATTCCGGGCGTTCCGCGAAGCAATCCACACTTCCCTAAAGTTCGTTCCGGGCGTGCCGTTATTTGGCTTGTCCGAGGCAAACAGGAGTGTGTGATGACCAAGATCGAAGGTTCCGCGCCGCCACCGCGTCCGGTGGAAAGCGGTTCCGCGACGGTGGTGCAGGGTGCCCGTAGCGGTGTAAACCGCAGCGCCCCGATTGCCGCCGCCGCCGAAGCCGACAGCCTGAAGCTGACCGGCGAGGCCACTGGCCTGCGGGCACTCGCCCGTGAGCTCGGGTCCGCGCCGGCCGGCATCGACATGGCGCGCGTCAACGCCATCCGCGCTTCGCTGGGCGACGGCAGCTATCGCGTCGACCCGCAGGCCATCGCCAGCCGCATGATCGAATTCGACCGCCCCCGGACTGCATGAACATGACAGCGCCCGATGCATTGACCGACCTGGAGCACGCCCTTAACGACGAGCGTCGTGCGCTGCTCGAGCACGATGTCGAGGCGCTGCTGCGGTCCACCCAGGCCAAGCTCGTGGCAGTGCGCACGCTGCAGGGGCTGCCCGCCGGTGTTGCCGCGCCCGAACGCGTGAACGCGCTCAACGAGCTCAACCAGGCGAACCACATCCTGCTCTCGCGCCGCCGGCGTGAAGTGAACTGGGCGCTGCGCCATCTCGGCCGCGTCGAGTCCGCCCCCGTGTACGATTCCTCCGGACAGCCCGGCGCCCGCCCGCAGGCGCGCTGTCTCGGAGTCGGATGAGCGAAGACCACATCTCAGAGCCGTACATGCCCGGGGGCGAGGACATGCTCTGGGCGCTGTCGGTGTTCGAAAGTCCTGTGCTGCTGCTCAAGGGCCCGCGGTCCATGGCCCATGCGAATGCTGCCGCGCATGCGCTGGCCGCACGCATCATGCCGCAGCGGCCGGAGCCGGTCGCTCTGCTCGAACTGCTGCCCGAAGCGGCATGGAACACCACCTGCACCGGTGGCCGCTGGCGTGGCGAGCGCGCCATGGCGGACGACCTGGTACTCGAGATCACCGCGTACTGCGACTGTCATGACGCGACCGCACGCTGCTTTGTCGTCTTCAACGACATCACCGCACGGTGTGCCCGGGAGCAGGAACTCACGCGTCGGCATGACGAGCTCGAGCGCACGTACCGTCGCCTGGCGAACACCCAGGAACAGTTGCTGCAGACCGAGAAGATGGCTTCGATCGGCCAGCTTGCCGCCGGCGTCGCGCACGAGATCAACAACCCGATCGGTTACGTGCATTCCAACCTCGGCACGCTGCGCGACTACACCGCTTCGCTGATCGCGCTGGTCGAAGCCTATGGCGCCGAACTGCCGGCCGACCATCCGGGCGCAGCCGGGCTCAAGCAGCTGCGCGAGCGGCTGGATATCGATTTCATCGTCGGCGATCTGCCGCAG
>CADCUA010000483.1 GCA_902805755.1 uncultured Lysobacter sp. | reverse complement strand
TGTCGGTCCGACCGGCTCCTGGAGGCACTGAATGTCCGACACCATCTTCCACAAGATCATCCGTCGGGAGATTCCGGCCGATATCGTGTACGAGGACGAGCATCTGATCGCGTTCCGCGACGTCGCGCCACAAGCGCCCGTGCACGTGCTGTTCGTGCCGAAGGAAACGATACCGACGCTGGACGACTTACAGCCGTCGCAGGCCGAGCTGGCAGGGCGGCTGATGCTCGCCGCGGCAAACCATGCACGTGAGCAGGGATTAGCCGAAGACGGCTACCGCGTGGTGATGAACTGCAATGCCGATGGCGGCCAGACGGTATTCCAGATGCACCTGCATCTGCTTGCGGGCGCACCGCTGGGGTCGTTCGGTGTTCGCAAGTAACGGAATCAACGGATGCCGTCGGTGCAGTCGCGGGTTAGACAGGCCTTGTGCAAAGGTGCCGACGTGCCACCGGCACCCGGCATACGGGCAGCACCGGGGCGCCGCCCGCTTCCGTCATGTCCTGTCCAGTCTTACCACCAGCCCCACCACGGCCAGGGAGCCGGGCGCGTCACCACATCGACGCGTTCGCGTACGGGCCACAGGTAGACGGTCTGGGCCTCCATGCGCGGGAAGCGATAGTCGTACTGCCCGATGCGTCGGTTCTCGTACCCCTCGACACGACCGGTGAAGGTCACTTCGCGGTTCTTCTCGAACACCGCCGGGTCATAGAAGCCCGTGCGGCATGCAATGAAGCGCCCGCCGGTGTCGTCGCTCGCCCAGTACGGACGGGCATAGGTGTCGAGGCGCGTCGAGATCATCTCGAAGCACGTGCGGTTTGCCTGCGGTTCGACCTGCACGATGCGGCCGCCCCAGCGCACCATCGCGCCGGTGCTGTCGGTGGTGGCCGCATCGCGCGGCGTGATCTGCGCGAATGCGCCCTGCAGCGGCCTGGGCTGCGAGGCGCAGGCCGCCAGCATGGCGCCGGCAAGCGCGACGATGGCAAGACGAGTGTTCATCGGTCCTCTCCTGTGGGTACGCGGAGCAAGGCGTCCTGGCGGGGTCGCCGCGCCTCATGCGCGGTGTCAGCGGGCCTTGGGAGGGCGATGGGCTCGCAGGTCGCGGACCAGTTCGCGGGAACGGCCTCCGATGGGCTCACCCGGAGCGTAGCGCCGGGTAATGAAACGGCGGGTGAGTGCCTGCAGCGCTTCGGCGACATCAGGTCGTGCGGTTGCGACGCGATCGGCCCAGTGACCCGCGGGTTCGTGAGGTTCCCGGCCGAGCCCGATTGCGGCGTAGCGCGCGTTGAGCCGGTGCCATTCACGCAGGAGCGGGTCGGCTTCGCGCGGGGCGCGGTTGCCGATCCAGAGCATCCATAAAAGTGCCAGCGTGGCAGCGAGCGCAAACAAGAGAACGAGCGTCATCGGTGTCAGGCGATCGATGCCAAGCGACTGCAGCATGCGCGCCTGGCGTCCGGCGTCGAAGCCGAGCACGAAATCGTTCCAGCCCCGGCGCAGGTAGTCACTCACGTGGATCACCGACGCCGCACCGCCCAGCCCGCCGAACGCGCCGCTGGCGCCCGGCGCTCGGTCCGCCAGCGTGTCGTAGATGTTTTCCGGCGCGACGGCAGCAGTGGGATCGACGCGGACCCAGCCGCGCTGCGGCAACCAGACCTCGGTCCACGAATGCGCGTCGGAGCGGCGCACGAACCAGTAGCCTCCAATCGGGTTGCGGTAACCGCCCGCATAGCCGGTGACGATCCGGGTCGGAATGCCGGCCGCACGCATGAGCACCGCGAAGCCCGAGGCGAAATGCTCGCAGAAACCGATCTGGTGATCGAACAGGAACTCGTCGACCGAATTGCGTCCGGTCCGTGGCGGCGACAGCGAATAGGCGAAGTCCGCGCGTATCCAGGCCAGCGCGCGTTGCACGACGGCGGCGTCGTCCTCGCCGGCGTCGCGCCGCCATTGTTGGCCCAGCGCGACGGTTCGCGGATTGAAGCCGGCAGGCAACGTCAGCGCCATCGCGCGCAGTTCGCGCGGCAGTTTGGCTTGGACGCTCTGTGGCGGGCGAGCCTGCAAGCGCCAGCGCGTCAGCGCGCCGAGCGGCTGCGGCACGTACATCGTATGGTCAATGGACAGGTGACTGCCGACGGGGACCGTGGTCGGCAGTTCAAGCGCGACGAGATAGCGTCGATCCGTCGGTTCCACCTCCATCTCGTAGTCCCACACCGGCGCCGGGGCCGTCGTGACGGGTGGCGCCGGCAGGCTGCGCAGCCAGCGCGCGGTGCGCCAGGTGATGCCGTCGAAGTCCCACAGCACCGGGCCGCGCCAGTACATCTGCGATTGCGAGGGCGTCGCCCCGAAGAACTGCACGCGCAGGGTCACTGTTTCATCATTGAGCAGGTCCACCCATTCGCCCGGGCTCATCTCCTCGGACAGTCCAGGTCGGGCGACCGCGCGATCCGGCACGCCCCAGATCGGCGACCCCAGCCGTGGAAACAGCCAGAACACCGCCAGCGTCAGCGGCAGCCCGAGGCCGATCAGCCGGGCGATCGCGAGGCTGCGTTGCCACAGCGGGAGCGAGGGCGTTTCGCCGGATTCCATGTCCGCAAGCCGCTGCAGCGTCCCCAGGGCGGCCAGCGTCGCCACCAGGCCGAGCAGGAGCGTCAGCGGCCCCTGGTCGAGCAGGAAGGCCGAGAACGGCGCGAACAATCCGAAACCGATCAGGCTGCGTGCATCGCGCAGGCTGAAGGTCTCGGCAGGTTTGATCGCGATCATCGCCGCGAGCAGGGCCGCGCCCGTGTCGCGTCCCAGCCGGAAGCCCGACAGGCTGAGCACCAGCGCGATCAATCCGACTGCCACAAGCGCGCGCAGCGTTGAAGGCACCGGACGAGCCCACGCGAACGCGATCATTCCGATGGCGGACGTGGCCAATGCGAATGCAATCGCGGGCGGCAGTTGCAGCAGCAGAGGCAGCAGGCATACAGCGCCCGTCATCACCGCCCAGTGGCGGCTTCCGGCGTCAAGTTTCGGGGTGACGGCCTCAGCCATAAGGCAGCAGGGCGAGAGTACGCAGGCAGGCGTGGCGATGCGCGTTGCCGTGATCCGGGCCGATATCGGCCTGCCCGGTGACGATCAGGCGATAGCGACGACCGTCGCGCTCGGCTTCGTCAACCCATCGGGCCAGTCGCGCGATGCGTGCCTCGACGGATAACGGGCCCAGCCGGCTCCAGTCGAGCACGATGTCGGTGCCTAGCGGCTGCTCGTATTCGCGAACCAGCAGCGTGTCGCGACGCGCCGAGTGTTTCCAGGCGATCGCGCGGCGCCCGTCCCCGGTGCGATACGCGCGCAGGTGATGGACGTCGTCGCCGCTCGGGTGCAGCCGCGACTGCGCCGCGTCCCCTTGGCCCTCGGGCAGCGGCGGGCCGTTCGGTTCGGGCGCGGGATACACGAGCAACGGCGTGTCCGGCCACGCATAGGCCCAGGCGCGTGCAAGCCCCAGCGGCCGCACAGTGGAGATGCGAAGGCGTGGAATGTCGAACCAGCCACGTCGCTCCGTGGGCATCGAAAGCACGGCCTCGCCGGCGCCGTCGACCAGGTTCAGGACCGCAGCCGGTGTTGCCCTCCCGTCGACATCGACGCTGAGCCCGCGACGAACACGCGATGCATCGGCCTGCGCATGCACGCGTACCTGCAGCGGCGTTCCTGCAGGCACCGGGGTGGCGTCGACTGCGACGACGCGCAGATCGGTCAGTTGCTGCTGGCCAGAAAACAGGCTGGCCAGGCCCGCGCCGACCAGCACCAGCCCGAGCAGCAAACCCGGGTTGTTGTTGTAATTCAACGCGCCGCCCAGCATCACGAACAGCAGCACGCCGTAAAAGACGCCGAAGCGGGTGGGCAGCACATAGATGCGGCGGCGGTCGAATGCCGCGGGCAGCGGCTCGGGGTCGCGCGGTCGGGTCAGCGCCCGCATCCAGCTTCGCCAGGGCAGGCCAGGCCAGTGCACCGATCAGTCCACCGGCACCGCGTGCAGGATCGAGCGCGCGAGGGCGGCCGTCGGGCCCGACTGTGCTTCGCCAACCAGGCGATGGGAGGCGACGACGTCGAACAGCGCCTGCACATCCTCCGGCACCACATGCCCGCGTCCGAGCAGCAGCGCATGGGCGCGGGCTGCGCGCAGCAATGCAAGCCCGGCACGCGGCGACAGCCCGACACGCACGCCCGGATGCTTGCGGCTGCGCGCGAGCAGTGACTGCACATACGCCACCAGAGCTTCACTCGCATGCACGTTGCTCACCGCCTGCCTGAGTGCCACGACATCCGCGGTGTGCAGGGCCGGCTGGACCTTGGCGATCATGGAGCGCCGATCGGTGCCCGCCAGGAGGTCGCGTTCGGCGGCCTCGTCCGGATAGCCCAGCGCCAGGCGCAGCAGGAAGCGGTCGAGCTGCGAATCGGGCAAGGGGTAGGTGCCCGACAGATCGACCGGGTTCTGCGTTGCAATGACGAAGAACGGATCCGGCAATGGACGGGTCACGCCATCCACGGTCACCTGGTGCTCGGCCATCGCTTCGAGCAGCGCGCTCTGCGTGCGCGGTGGTGCGCGGTTGATTTCATCCGCGAGCAGAACCTGGGTGAACACCGGACCCGGATGGAATTCGAACCGGCGGGCCGCGGCATCGAACACCGACACGCCGAGCACATCGGCGGGCAACAGGTCGGACGTGAACTGCACACGCTGGAAATCCAGCCCGAGCGTAGCGGCGAGCGCATGCGCAAGCGTCGTCTTGCCCAGCCCAGGCAGGTCCTCGATCAGCAGATGGCCATCGGACAGCATTGCAACGAACGCGAGCCGCACTTCGCGCGACTTGCCCAGCACCAGCGAATTGACCTGCGTCTGTGCACGGTCAAGGGCGCCGCGCAGCTCATCAGTTAGCATTGCCGCCGCCGAAGGGGGTGCCGCCATCGCATATCTCCTGATCGTCATTCGAGTGTAGCGAGGTCACATCCCGATGCGGGAAGTCATGGATGCGCACGCCGCGCAGAGGGAAGCGACAGCGCGCGTGGGTTTCTGGGCGCTGTGGTGGGCTGTCCTGGTCGTCAAGATTGGCGTAGCGGCGATGCTGCCGCTGTTCGTGGATGAGGCGTTCTACTGGCAGGAAGGCCAACACCTCGCTGCCGCCTATTCCGACCTGCCGGGACTGACCGCGTGGCTGACGCGGCTCGGCACCGCGATCGGCGGCAACCATCTGATCGCCGTCCGCGCGCCGTTCCTGCTGCTCGCGGCGCTCGTGCCGTTGGTGGTCGTGCGCATCGCCTCGCGCGAGTTCGGCGAGCGCAACGGCTGGCTTGCCGGCGTATTCACCTTGCTGCTGCCTCTCGCAGGAACGCTCGGCATTCTCGCTTTGCCGGATGCGCCGATGGCGCTGGCAACGCTGCTGTGTGCCGATGCGGGCGCAAAGCTGCTGCGCCGTGTGAGCGCGGGCGCATCGCTCGAACTGGCGGCCGGGCTCGCGATCGGTGCGCTCAGCCACTACCGCTTCATCGCGGTCATCGCAGTGGGCTTCTTCGCGTTGCTGCTGTTGAACGATGGCCGGCGCGCATTGCGCGATCCACGCGTCTGGACGGCCATCGCGCTCGGGGCGTCCGCCTGGGCGCCGCTGGTCGCGTGGAACTTCGACAACGCCGATGCGGGACTGCGCTTCCAGCTGGTGGATCGCCACCCTTGGGCCTTCCATGCGGACGGTGCGCTGTTCGTGCTGATCCAGGCAGCCGTGGTCACGCCTCTGTTGCTCGTGGCGTTGCTTGCGGCCGGTTGGCGCGCTCGGCGAAGCCCGCTGCCTTCGTCGCGCTATTTCGCATTGCTGGGCCTGCTGGTCGTGCTCGGGTTCTTCGTGCTCGGGTTCTTTGCCGATACCGAACGCGTGAGCTTCCACTGGCCCTTGCCCGGCTATCTGGCACTGCTGCCGTTGCTGCCGGGGCTGCTGGATCGGTGGCCGCGCTGGACGCGCGTCGCCACGGCCGTGCTGGCTGGAGTCGGACTTATCCTTATGCTCGGCTATTACGCGGCGGTTTCAGTGCCCCTGCTGCGGGCGCAGGTCGCGGCGCAGAAATGGTATCCGTCCAATTTTGCCGGCTGGGGACCGCTTGCCGATGCGGTACGGCAGCAGCTGGTGCGCATGCCACCAGGCACGCGCGTGGTTGCGGATAACTTCAAGGTCGGGGCGGAGCTGGGCTTCGCGCTTGGCGATGCTTCAATCCCGGTGCTGGACCATCCACTTAACCACAAGCACGGACGCGCGCCGCAACTGAAGTTGTGGAGGCTGGAAACCGCCGGGCGCAGCGAGTGGGGCGCGCAATCCGTGCTGCTCGTCGTCGCCGTGAGCGAGGTCGAGTACAAGAATCTCCATGCGCATTACCGATCGTTATGCGGGAGAGTCGGTCCGCTGCCGCCGCCGCAGGTCCTCAACATCGATCACGGGCGCCAACGCTTCCTGCTGTTCGCGTTCGAAGGACCGCCCGC
>CADCUA010000482.1 GCA_902805755.1 uncultured Lysobacter sp. | reverse complement strand
CTCCGGCGCCGCGTCCTTGAGCAGAAACCCCTGCGCGCCCGCATCGCGCGCCTGCAGCAGCAGTTCGCTTTCATCGAACGTGGTAAGCAGCAATACCGGCGTCGCATCGCCGCGCTCGCGCAGCGATCGCACCATCGCAATGCCATCCAGCCCCGGCATGCGGATGTCGCTGAGCACGACATCGACCGGCTGCATCGCAAGTTGTGCAAGCAGTGCAGCGCCGTCCTCGGCCTCGAATGCGATCACCAGCCCCTGGCGTTCGAGCAATGCGCGAAGGCCCGCACGCACCAGCGCCTGGTCGTCGGCCAGTGCGATACGAAGCGGCGATGCCGGCATGCCTGCGCTCACAGCGGCAGGCTCGCAGCGATCGCGAGCGAGCCGCGCGCCGAGCGCCGCACGTCCAGCGTGCCGCCGGCCTGCGTGACGCGTTCGCGCATGCCGCACAGGCCGTTGCCTTCGCGCATCGCGCCGTGCATGCGTCCGTCATCCGTGATGTCGATGCGCAAACACGCGCCCTCCTGTCGCAGCGATACCGCGAGCACGTCGGCGTTCGCGTGGCGCGCCGCGTTCGTCAATGCTTCCTGCACGATGCGCAGCACGGTGTCGGCGGTGTTCGTGTCGTCGATGCGCACGCGTTCGTCGATGTCGAGCTCAAGGCGCGGGCGCGGCAGCGGCGCGGCGAGTGCGCGCAATGCGGTTGCCAGGTCCAGGCCGCGCGCATCGCGGATCGCCTGCACGATGCCGCGGATATCGCCCAGCAGTTCCGCCGCGAGCTGCTGCGCGATGCGCACTTCCGCGCGCGCGGCCATCGCCGGATCGGTTGCGAGCGCGCGCAGGTTCAGGGTCAACGCGGTGAGCTTGTGGCCGGCGACGTCATGCAGTTCGCGCGCGACGCGAAGACGCTCGGCGTCGCGTGCGCTGTCGGCCAGCAACGCGCGCGTGGCGAGCAGGTCGGCGTTGACGCGCGCGAGCGCATCGCGCGACTGCTCGGCGCTGCGTGCGTAATACGCGCACAGCGCGGCAAATCCCTCGAACCCCACATACAGCATCATCGTGATCAGCGGCGCCGGGTGCCCGGACCGGACGAGGATCGCGTACGCCGCCACGTTCACTGCGACCACTGCCAGCAGTGCGGTACGCGGCGGCCACGCGATCGCCACCGCGGCCGTCCATACGACCAGCAGCACCGGCGCGGTGCCGATGCGCTGCACGAGTGCAAGCAGTGCGAGTGCGAGCACTGCCTGCAGCACCAGCAGCGCGTGCCCGAGCGGCGCGTGCCGGCGCTCGGCGGCGTCGTGCAGCAGGAACGCGACGGTAAACGCCGCAAGTACCGCCCAGCCGGCCGCGGCGCGCCCATCGCTGAGCCAGCGCAGCGACAGGCCGACCGCGAACAGCGTGCACAGGCCGGCCAGCGTAAGCGGGCGCAGGATTGAAGCCAGGGGAGAGCGCATGCGGCCATGCTGGGACGCGCGCGCACCGGTGGCAATGGCGGTGCGCACGAAAGTGACTTCCGGCAGGTCCATGCGATGACCGCCGGCACTGCATCGACGCAGCGCGCGCAGTGAGCATGCAGGCTCACGATAGGAGACGCGTCATGCCCGGGTTTTCGACCTTCCTGATGCTGCACGTGGCCGCCGGCGTCATCGCGCTGGTGACGTTCTGGCTCAATGGCGCGATGCGCAAGGGTGGCGCGCTGCACCGGCGCGTCGGTCAGGCCTATCTGCTGGCGATGCTGTCCATCCTCATCAGCGGTGTGCCGCTGGTGGTGCAGCGGATCATCGACGACCGTCCGGTGACAGCCGCGTTCCTCGCCTATCTGCTGGTGCTGACTGCGACGGGGACCTGGTCGATGTGGCGGTCGGTGCGCGATCGCGCCGCGCCTGCGCGTTACACCGGGCGTGCCTACCGGGCGCTGGCGGCGGCGAACGTGCTGTCGGGCGCCGGCATCCTCGCGCTCGGCGTCGCAAAGAGCGCGCCGCTGTTGATCGGGTTTTCGCTGGTCGGCCTGCTGGCGGGGCACTCGATGTGGCGCAAGCGCAGGACATTGACGCAGCAGCCGATGTGGTGGCGCACCGAGCACTACACCGCAATGCTCGCGAACGGCGTCGCCACGCATATCGCGTTCCTGTCGATCGGCCTGCCGCGGCTGCTGCCGCAGGTGGATGCCGGCGCGCTGCATTACCTGTCGTGGTTCGGGCCGCTGGTCATCGCCGGCGCGGCGAAGCTGTGGCTCGATCGGCGGTATCGGCCGCGTACGGTGGGAGTGCCGGCGCCGCTGGCCACGGTCTGAATCGCGCCGTGCATGCGCCCGCCGCGGTCGCGGGCCGCACATGCCGCACATGCCGTAGCAAGCGTGACGACGAACGATCGAAATCGAGCGGTCGCGCTCAGCCGTTCGGGCGGCTGGCGCCGTCCACCGCCGCGCGCAGGCGCGCCTGCAGGCGGTCCACCTGGTGCAGCAACTCAGCGGCCTGCGACCGGTCCAGCGGCTCCAGCCCGCTCGACAGCTCGATCAGCTGGCCGAGCCGGTGCTGCAGCTCGCCCGACTCCAGGCGCGCGCGGCGGCCGGCGAGGTCGCGCACGCTGCCGCCATCACCGGCGTGCCGCGGGTAGCGGTGCAGCAGCATCAGCTGCAGGCGCTCGGCCAGGCCCGCGTCCACGCGCGTCCACGGCCGGCTGTGGCCGGTGTAGGTCTCGCGCCAGGCGGCAAAGCTCGTGCGCGGGCCGATATGCAGGCCGCTGGCCTCGATCTGGAACGGCGCGTCCGGGCGCCCGGCCCAGCGCACGTCCTCGATCTGTTCGCGACGGAAGAACACCACCCATTCGTCCCGCTGCGCGCGGATCGGCAGTGCCAGCACGCCGGCCAGCCCGTCGGCCGGCGTCGCCGCAGATGCGCGCCGCCACTGCGCTGCGTTCGAGCTCATCTGCACGTCCGGCCCGGCTTGCGTGAACCATTGCCGCGCGTCCTCCAGGCCGTCGCGGTCGGGCACCCGCCCGGCGCTGTGCCACTGCCCGTCCTGCAGCAGTGCGACACCGTCGCAGGGCACCGCGCGCTGCATCAGCGTCAGCTCGGTCGCCAGCGCCAGCGTCGGCACGCGCGCATGGATCAGCCGCGCCTCGAGCTGGTCACGCGCGACGCGCGCGCTGTCCTCGTATGCGGTGGTGCGCTGCAGCTCGCGCGCGGAGATCCGCATCGATACGAACAGCCCGAACATGTCCGCGGCCCCGCGCACCGACGGCGGCACCGCGCGCGCGGTGCGGTGGTGGCATGCGATCAGCCCCCACAGCCGGCCGTCGACGATCAGCGAGATCGACATCGATGCCGCCACGCCCATGTTGCGCAGGTAGGCCAGGTGCACCGGCGACACGCTGCGCAGCGCATGCTGCGACAGGTCCAGCGGGCGGCCATCGGCGCGGGTGCCGGGCCGGATCGGCACCGGCACGTAATCAACGTCGGAAATCACCCGGATGCGGTTGCGCAGGTACAGCGCGCGCGCCTGCGGGGGAATGTCCGAGGCCGGAAAGCGCAGGCCCAGGTAGGCGTCCAGGTCCGAGGCGCGCGCCTCGGCGATGACGTCGCCGGAGCCGTCGTGGCCGAAGCGGTAGACCATCACGCGGTCGAAGCCGGTGAGCAGGCGCACCTGCTCGGCGACCGTGCGGTGGAACTCGTCCTCGCCCTCGATGCGCACCAGCTGCGCGATCATCTGCTGCGACAGTTCGCCCGCGCCCAGCCGACCCTTCATGCCTTTCGGCTCGATCTCGATCTGCACCAGGCCATCGGCCAGGTGCACGCCGAGTTCGAAGATGTGCGCCTGCGGGCCGAGGTTGCCGGCGCCTGCATTGACCGGCGCCTGCTGCGGGCGGCTGGTCGACGCCGCCTCTTCCACGGTCGCCACCAGCGTCTCGTCGAACAGCTGCGCCAGCGGCAGGCCCAGCAACTCGTCCACCGCCAGGTCAAACAGCGCCGCGCAGTTCGCCGACGCCTGGCGCACGCGCCAGTCCGGCGTCGAGCACGCAAGCAGGTAACCGTTGGGCTGGATCGCGCCGGAATGCTGGATCGGTTCGCGCGCGCATTCCTCCAGCGCGCGTTCGATCAGGCTCGGGTCCAGCGGTCGTTGCGCCATTACAGTCTCCGGTCCGCGCGCGCGAAGCTGTCCTCGGCCACCGCGAACATGCTGAGGGCACCCTCGCACAGCGCGGGCACCTCGGTGTCGGAAAAGCATTCTAGCCCCGCCAGCACGGCGCGCCAGCGTGCCCCGGGGTGCCCGTGCGATTGCAGGAACGCGAGCGGCAGCGCGTGGCCGCGCAGGGTGGCCAGCAGCATGCCGGCGCCCAGCGCGGAGCCCTCGATCACGTAATGCGCGCCATGCCAGTGCGCCGCGCTGGCGAACGCGAGCGGCGCCGGCGCCAGCGGGGCCAGGCCGAGCGCGTCGAGGTCGGCCTGCAGCAGCCCGCTGCGTGCCGGGGTGTCCGGCGCGGTCGGCGGCGCGGGTGTCGATTCGAACGCGGTGACCGTGCGGTGCATGCCCAACAGGTAGGCGGCATACCGTCCCGGCCCCAGCAGCCCATCGCGGAAGCGCGCGTCCAGCGCGGCGTGGACCGCGGCGGTGCGGGTGCGCAACTGGGCGTGGATCGCATGCAACGCTGCGGTGGCTCGGCAGGCCGGCATGGCCCGATCGGTATGCACGCAGTCTAGGCAGCGGGCGCAGGCGGGCCGTGAACGCGGCGATGCCGGACGCCCGGCGTGTCAGACGTCGCCGTCGCTGAGCCAGCCTTCGCCGGTGCCGCGGTTGAACACCGCGTCGGTCGCCAGCACCGTGCCGGCCGGGATCGACTCCTGCTGCGCCAGCCGCTCGTAGATCGGGGTGAAGTCCGGCGTCGTCGCTTCCATCAGCTGCTCGTAGCTGTCGATCACGAAATACGTCTTCTGGAACGTGTCGATGCGGTAGCGCGTGCGCATGATGCGTTCGAGATCGAAACCGATGCGGTTCGGTGCGGTGCTCTCGAGGCAGTGGATCGACTCGCCCTTGCTCGACACGATGCCGCTGCCGTAGATGCGCAGGCCGTCATCCTGGCGGATCAGGCCGAATTCGACCGTGTACCAGTACAGGCGCGTGAGATACGTCAGCGCGTCGCCGCCGATGCCGTGCGCCTTGACGCCGCCGCGACCGTAAGCCGCCATGTAATCGGCGAACACCGGGTTCATCAGCAGCGGCACGTGGCCGAACAGGTCGTGGAACAGGTCCGGCTCGGACAGGTAATCCAGCTGCTCGGGCGTGCGGATCCACCAGGTCACCGGGAAGCGGCGGTTCGCGAGGTGGTCGAAGAAATCCAGCTCCGGCAGCAGCCCCTGCACCGCGATCAGCTCCCAGCCGGTCGCCTGGCGCAGCAGCCGGTTGAGATCGTCGAACTTCGGGATGCGGTCCGGCGTCATGTTCATCGCCGCCTGCGTGCGCAGGAACTCGTCGCTTGCGCGGCCGACCAGCAACTGCCGCTGGCGCGCGAACAGCGTGGCCCAGACCTCGTGGTCGGTCGCGCTGTAGCTGCTCCAGGGCTGCTCGATCACCGCCGTGGTGTAGACCGGCACGTAGCCCTTGTCGGTGAGCTGGTGTTCGACGCGAGCGGGGGTGGCGTTCATGGAATCGCTCCGGGCCTGTGCAGGCTTCCACCATAGCGCGGCGGCCGTGCAAAAAACGTGCGCTCTTGCCATCCGCGCCGCCCCGGGCGCACGATTCGTGCGTCAACGGCCGTCGGTGCGCATCGATCATGCAAGCGGAACTGGATCGCATCGACCTGCACCTGCTCGCTGAGCTGCAGCGCGACGGCCGCCTGACCAATGCCGAACTCGCCGAGCGCGTGCACCTGTCGCCCTCGGCCTGCCTGCGCCGCGTGCAGCGCATGGAGCGCGACGGGGTGATCGCCGGCTACCGCGCGCAGGTCGACGCCGAGCGCCTCGGCCTGGGCCTGCAGGCGTTCGTGCGCGTGCAGCTGGCCCGCCACGACGCCGCCTCGGTGGCCGCGTTCGCGCAGCTGGTCAACGCCTGGGATGAGGTCGTCGCCTGCCACGCACTCACCGGCGACATGGACTACCTGCTGCACATCGTCGTGCAGGACCTGGAGCATTTCTCGCGCCTGCTGCTGGACCGCCTGCTCAACGACGGCGGCGTCGCCGACGTGAACTCCAGCTTCGTGCTGCGCACGGTGAAAGGGTTCGGCGGACTGCCACTGCCGGCGCGCTAGCCGCGATTGGTCTGCGCCGGGCGCGGCGCCCACGGGACTCAGATGTGCGGCGCGAGCACGCGCCCGTCCCGCACGGCACTGCACGGAACTGCAGCGCGCGAGCCCTGAGCGCGGGCCGTCGTTTACCGGGATCTGCCGCCCCCGCGGCAACCGGTCGCGAGCATGCGGCGTCGGCAAGCGCCTGAAGCCCGCCCCGTGCCGCGCATTCGCCTGCCGGAGATGCCCGTTTTCCGACCTATGCCGGGCATGCGGCGACCTATGAAGGTCGCTGGCCGACC
>CADCUA010000481.1 GCA_902805755.1 uncultured Lysobacter sp. | reverse complement strand
TGCACCTGGTGCGTCCGCTCGGCTTCGAACTCGAGGACCGCCAACTCAAGCGCGCGGGCCTCGATTACCACGAATACGCGACGCTCCAGGTGCATGACGACCTACCCGCCGCGCTTGCCGCGATCGAACAGGCGAATGCCACACCCGCACGCGTATTCGCACTCAGCACGCGCGGACGCACGCGCTTCGACACACCTAGCTATGCGCCCGGCGACGTGTTCCTGTTCGGCCCGGAAACCCGCGGCCTGCCCGGCGAGGTGCTCGATGCGCTGCCCGAAGCCCAGCGCCTGCGCCTGCCGATGCGCCCGGACAACCGCAGCCTGAACCTGTCGAACGCGGTCGCGGTGGTGGTGTTCGAAGCGTGGCGGCAGCAGGGGTATGTGGGCGGGGCGTAAGCCAGGACGTATACGCATGCCACGATGCATGACCTGTGGGGCACAGGGTCGCGTGGTACCGCGTGGGAGCGATACGTAACGCGCGGCCGGGGTTTACGCATATCGCCCCCTTGCGGGCGTGCCGTTGCCGACGAAGCCGCGCTTGCTGGCTTGGGTTGACTGCTCCTTTCGGTTGGCGCGTGTCGCGGCCGCAGGCAGAATGGTGGCGGGCCGGGGGGCCCACCGGCTCGTCCGGTCTTATTTCTTCAGGGGAATCCAATGATCCGTCGTCTGTTGCTGGCCTGCGGGCTGGCTGTGCTGTGCGTGAATGTCACTGCCAAGCCGAAGCCGCTTCCGATGCCGCTCGCGCCAGAATTACCGGTCGAGGTCGTGCTGAACCAGCACGAGCTCGCTGTCGATGTGCCGGCCACCGCCACGGCGGTCGGCGCGCAGTTCGGCCTGATCGGCGCGCTGGTCGGCGCCGGCATCCAGAACGCGCAGGTCAAGAACGCCGAAGAGCGCGTGATGCCATTGCGCGACCTGCTGCTGGAGTACCGCTTCAACGAGCGACTCGAAGCCGCGCTGCGCGCGAAGCTCGCGTCGGACGGGCTGTCGCCGGCACCGGTCATCACCGTGATGAAGTCGCCGTGGGACGCGCTCGACGCGCAGCAGAGCAAGCAGGACATGCCGCTGCACGCGATGGTGCTGATCCCGCGCTACTCGATCGATTCGGATTTCCAGCAGCTTTCGGTGACGCTGACTGCGCAGGTGGTCGACCGCACGGTCAAGCCAAACGGCAAGGTCAAAACCCGGTACGCGTTCAGCCGCGCCTATGCGTTCCGCTTCCCGCTGCTGGCCGACACGGGCGAGAACCTGCCGCGCTGGATTGGAGCTGGCGGTCCGCATCTGGCGGGCCTGCTGGACCAGGGGATTGAGCAGACGGTCGACATGCTCGTGTACGACTTCTCGGCCGAGGGCCGCGCGCAGTGGGACCAGAAGATCAAGCGCGAGAACGTCACGCTCAAGGGCCTGATGTATGCAGGCCTTGCCGTGCGCAAGACCGATGATTGGGTTTGGGTGCGCTCGGGTCGCAACTTCATGCAGACGGTGCATGGTTACCGTCCGGTCACTGCCACCGCCGCGCCGGCGTCGGTCACCTCGGCGGCTGCCGTGGTCGAGCCGGCCACGTCCGAGGTCGCACCGGGCACCGCGCCGGTGACCGCACCGATGAGCGGCCCGATGACCGCGCCGAGCACTGCACCGGGGACCGCACCTGCGGTGACCCCCGCCGGCGCACCGGCCGGCATCCCGTGACGATGCAAATGCGCGGCCTGTTCGCTGTCGCATTGGTGCTGCTCGCCGGGTGCACTCCGAAAGTCGTGCGGGTCGACATGGATGCGGCCCGGCTGACTGCCGCACCCGTTCCCCGATTGGCCTGTCCGTATCGTCTCGACCAGGTGATCGATGCGCGGCCAGAAGGGGAGCAGGCGGGCGGGCTGAGTCTGCGTGCATTCCGCTTCGCGGATGCTCCGGGTGTCATGCGCCGACAGCTTGCACCCGCCGGCTTTGTCGACGCCGGCGATGGCAGCGCGACAGGCGTCAACGTGCGCCTGATGCAGCTGTACCTGGCACAGAACCAAGTGACCAAGATTCCGGTTGCGGTGTACCAGGTCACGATCGGCGCGGATGCCCCGATCGTGCTGCGCTCGCAGAAAGCCTCGATGAACTGGAACGGCACCGAAAACGAGGCATACGCGGCGTACGCGCTCGCGATAGCCGACGTCAACCAGCAGATGGTCAAGGCCCTGAATCTGCGCTGCAGCCGGGCCTGAGCCAAATTAGCGGATCCGCGCGCCGCT
>CADCUA010000480.1 GCA_902805755.1 uncultured Lysobacter sp. | reverse complement strand
GTTGCAGGAACTGCACCTCCGCCAGGCGGGCCGGCTCGCCGAGCAGGCGCATGAAGTTGCCGAGGAAACGTTCGCCGCGCGCGAACGCGACGAGCGGCTGCGCGGCGCCCTGGTCGCCATAGCGCAGGGCGACCGGCTGCACCGGCACGTTCGCCTCGACCGCGGCCATGAAGATGCGCGCATGGAATGGGCCGATCTCGCGCCCACCGCGCGTGCCGCCCTCGGGAAACACGCCGACCGCGCGGCCGCCGCGCAGGCGTTCGATCATGGCGAGCAGCACGCCGCCCAGCGACTCGTTGCTGCCGCGCTGGTGGAAGATCGTTTCCGCGCGCGTCGCCATCCAGCCGATCAGCGGCCAGCTGCGGATCTCGCGCTTGGCGACGAAACCCATCATGTGCTGACTGTGCAGGATCGAGATGTCGACCCAGCTGACGTGGTTCGCGACGAACATCACCGCGCCCGGCAGCGGCGTGCCGATGCGGCGCAGGCGAAAACCGAATACGCGCATCAGCCCGGTGGACCAGGCACGGATCACGCGGTGCTGGAGCGGCTCACCGCCGACGCGCAGGCCCGCGGTTAGGGGCGTGAGCAGCAGCAGGGTCAGCGGCAGGTGCACCACGATATGCCAGAGCAGCAGCGGCACGCGGTAGAGGTAGCGCACGGCGCGCGCGGCCAGCGCGGCAGCGCCGTGGGAGGGGGTGGGGCCGGTCATGGCCGGCACGATACCGAAGCGTCGACGGGGCGACCACCGCGGACTTGGCGCGGCCGCATCAGGCGACCGGCACCACCGCGAGCGTCAGGCGCGAGATGCACACGCGCCGGCCGTCGGCGTCCTCGATGTGGATCTCCCAGACCTGGGTGCGGCTGCCGACATGCAGCGCGCGCGCCGTGCCGGTCACCCGCCCCTCGTGCATCGCGCGCAGATGGTTCGCGTTGATCTCGATGCCGACACACCGACGGCCGGGCGCCACGCACAGGTTGCCGGCGGTGCTGCCCAGCGTCTCGGCCAGCAGCACCGACGCACCGCCGTGCAACAGCCCGTAGGGCTGGCGGGTGCGGGCGTCGACGGGCATCGTCGCGCGCAGGAAATCGGCGCCGATCTCGGTGAAAACGATGCCCAACGCGTCGATCGCGGTGTCACGCGAAAGCACGTTCAGCGCATCCAGCGAGGCGGACGGCGGGAACAGGGACGGCGGGGTCGGGGTGCTCATCGCGCCACCTTAGCCGAGTGCGCCTGGCCGGTTCGGATGGCGCGGCACCGTGTCCGGCTACAGGATTGGGGCCAGCCCGGCGCCGAACGCGGTGAAGATGCGCGTGGTGATGCCCTTCAGGCCCAGGCTCACTTCGGGGAAGTCCCCGACCGGCCGATAGCAGGCGCGGAAGTTCGGCGCCTGCGGCGGCAGCGGTTGCGGGCAGGCGGGGCCGTGCACGTACTCGTAGCTCGTCGCGTAACGCGTGGGCCAGAAATCGAACACGGGCAGGTGCTCGAATGCCTTGCCCAGCGAATAGTCCAGCCCCGACAGCACCGGCGGCTTGTCGCGGCGCGCGATGACCCAGGCGTTGGCCGGCGCGATGTCGCGGCGGATGCTCGCGCTGAGCGCGCGCGCGAACGCCGGATCGGCGATCACGACCGCGCTTTCGGTGTTGTAGTGGTCGCCACGCGGATCGAAATTGTGCGTGCCGACGACGCCCACCGCTTCATCGATGACCATCGACTTCGCATGCAGGCCGATGCGCACGCCGGCGCGGCGCAGCGGCACCGGCTCGTTCGCGCGTCGGCGCGCATAGCGGCGCGCGCCGTACTCGCTGGAGAGCTGGCGGTAACGCGCGCGCTCCACCGCGCTGCGCCGATCCGGCAGCGCCGGCGGCGGCCCGAGCGAGCCGGTCGGCGCGGCCGGTAGTGCGGCGCCGGTGGATGACAGCATGATCGGCGCATCCAGCGGGAACGGCTTGTATTCGTAGATCGTGAAACCGAAGTCGCGCAGGTAGCGGCGCTTGTATTTGTACGACAGCGCGTAGGCCATGAACGCGTCGGTCGAGGCGAGGCTGTTGGTGGAGATCACCACGTTCGGCGGCGTCGCACGTTCCTGCAGTGCGCGGAACGTCTGCTGCGCGGGCCGCGACAGCACCAGGTACGGCGTCTGCAGCAGCACTTCCACCTGCGCCTGCTCGATCAGCGTGCGCAGCGATTGCGACGCCGCCGCGTGCGCCTGCGCGCGTTCTTCGTGTTTCACCGGCCGGTCGGAGATGTACTGCACGGCGCCGACCGCAATCGCGTGGTCGGCCACGCGCGTGCGCACGGCCTGCGCATCGGCCGCGTCCATGCGCATGCGCTCGGCGCGTTCGGGCCGTTCGAATTGCGGCGCGGGCAGCGCCGGCATGCCCTCGCGCAGCAGGCGCCGGCCCACGTCGGTCAGGCGTTCGACCGGCACGCTGCGGCGATCGGTCCAGAACGCGTCGAACGCCTCGTCCATCGTGCGCGCCGTGGGCCCGGCGACGAGCAGGTCGCGGTCGCGGAAGTTGAACTCGTCGTCCCAGTCGTAATAGTCGTCCTGGTAGTTGCGCCCGCCGGTGATGCCGACCGCGCCATCGACGAGCAGCAGCTTGGTGTGCATGCGCTGGTTGAGCCGGCGCCAGCAGCAGGCGGCCGCGAGCGCGTATTGCGGGTAGTTGATGCGCGCGCGGTTGAGCATCGGGTTGTACACGCGCACCTGCAGGTTCGCGTGCGCGCCCGACAGCGCCGCGAACGTGTCCACGCGCCTGAGTGCGGCGAGCTGGTCCATCAGCAGGCGCACGCGCACCCCGCGGCGGGCGGCCGCGAGCAACTCGTCCAGCACCAGCTGGCCGGCGTCGTCCTCGTCGAAGATGTAGGTCTGCAGGTCGATCGACGTGGTCGCACTGCGGATCAGGTTGATGCGCGCAAGCATCGCGTCGGTGCCGCGCTCCAGCAGCACCGTGTAGTGGCGCGGCGCATCGGGCGTGGACTCGGCGAACGCCTGCGCCGCGAGCGAGCGCAGCGGCGACGGCTGCGCGCATGCGTCGGCGCGGTCGCAATTGACCTCGCGCGGGCGCGCGTCGTCGGCGATCTGCGCGGCGCGCTCACGCTGCGCCGGCGTGAGCGTGGCGCAGGCGGGCAGCAGCGCGGCGAACAGGAGCAGCGCGAATCGGTGGACAGCGGTCATGAATCGTCGGCGAGCCGCACGCGCAGGCTGAAGTGGACCCGGTTGCCCAGCAGGGTCTGCAGGCCATCGAGGCCGTAATGGTCGCGCCGCACACTGCCGTGCGCAATGACGTCGCAATCATGGCCCGGACGCCCGCAGGGGGCGGGCAGCACTTCGAACGCTTCGGCGCGGCTCACGCCGCGCAATGTCAGCGTGCCGCGCAGCGCACCGCCGCGCGCAAGCAGTGCCACCGGGAACGGCTCGGAGACGAACGTGATCTGCGGATGGCGCGCGGCGTCGAAAAACGTCGGCCCGCGCGCCATGCGGGTGTAGCGGTCGCTGCCGGCGAGCTGCACGGCGTCGGCGTCGAGCATCAGGTGCACCTGCCGCTGGTCCTCGGCCAGACGGCGGACTTCACCGGAATACTGCGGGAACGTCCCGTCGATGCGCTGGCCCCAGCGCGTGCGCAGGTGGAAGCCGAACGCGGTCCCGGCCGGATCGAACTTTGCCGCCGCCGGGGTCGCCAGGCACAGCGCAGCGGCGAGGGCAACGAGGGCGCCGATCCGCCTTTGCGTCACGGCCACCAGAATGCGGCGAGCGTCGCGATGCCCGGTTCGATCGCGGCGGCGGCCGGCATTGACAGCACTGCGACGCCGCCCGGCGGCATGCCGCGGTAATCGCCGCTCTGGCCGCTGTGCATCAGGGCCGCGAGCTGCTCCAGCCCCGGGTTATGGCCGACGATCATCAGCCGGCCGGTCTGCACGTTCGTATCGGCCAGCGCGATCAACGTGCCGGGCGTGGCTTCGTAGATCGACGGCTCGATGCGCTGGTCGACATAGCCGATCGTGCGCAGCGCGATCTCCAGCGTTTCGCGCGTGCGCCGCGACGGCGAGCACAGCACGGCATCGGGCACGTAGCCGTTTTCGGCCAGCCAGCGTCCGGCGGCTTCGGCTTCGGCGACGCCTTCGGCCGACAGGCCGCGGTCGAGGTCGGCCTGGCCGGGCATCGCGGGGTCGGCGTGGGCGTGGCGGAGCAGGATCAGTTCGCGCATGGGTCAGGACATCCGGTCGGAGGGCAACGATGCCGCAGACGGTGCATGGCGCGCGTCACGGCGGTTCAGGCTTCGATCCACTTGAACAGGGGCTGCCAGTCGGCCTGGTGGTCGCGCACCTGCGCGGAGTGGTAGTCGAACAGGCTCTTGCCGAGCGCGCACAGCAGCACGTACGCCTGACTATCGCGCAGTTGCGCGACCAGCGGGTAGGGCCAGGTCTGCAGCAGCTCGACCGCCTGCTTCGAGGCCTGCGTCCACGGCTTGAGCTTGTTGCCGACCAGCCCCACACGCAGCTCGCCGCGGCGCACGCGCGGGTGCACCGCGAGCGAATCCAGGAATGTCACGGTCGCTTCGATGTCCAGCGCGGACGGCGGGATCGGCGTGACCAGCACGTCGGCCATCTCCAGCGCCGCCTCCAGACCGTCGGCCATTGCGCCGGCCGGCGCATCGATGATCACGCGTGCGGTGTCGGCCGGCACATGGTCCGGCCAGCGACGGCGGCGCGAGCCATCGATCGCGAGCACGGCGCTGGGCATCTGCAGCCGCCGCTGCGCCCAGCGGGTGGATGAGCGCTGCGGATCCAGATCGACCAGCGCGGTGTTGTGCCCGTCCAGCGCTGCACGCGCGGCGAGATGGGTGGCGATCGTGGTCTTGCCCACCCCACCTTTCGACCCGGCCACCAGCACGGTCCTCATCCGCAGTCTCCGCATTGCCGTTGAAGCGGCAGCCTACACCGGGGCGGCAGGCGGGGTCATCACGGTTCAGCTACGTGTGGCGGCGCCGCTCGCCGGCGCAAGCGACCCTGCCGGCGCGTGCTCAGTACCCGGCTGCGTGCCCGTCCTTGCGCGATTCGCTGGCGCCCACGTAGCCGCCGTTCGGATTGACCATGATTGCCTGGTAGCCGCCGTACGGACCGTCGGCGAAGCGCACGCTGTGGCCCTTGCGCATCAGGCCGCGCACGGTCTCGTACGGAAAGCCCGATTCCAGGTCGACTTCACCGCTGTCGGCCATCGCGGTGACCTGGCCGGCCGGATCGGTCGAGCCGTCGTGCTGGATGCGCGGCGCATCGCCGGCTTCCTGCAGGTTCATGCCGAAGTCGATGAGGTTGAGCACGATCTGCGCGTGCCCCTGCGGCTGCATCGCGCCGCCCATCACGCCGTAGCTGAGCCAGGGCTTGCCGCCCTTGGTGACGAACGCCGGGATGATCGTGTGGAACGGGCGCTTGTTCGGCGCGAACGAGTTCGGGTGGCCTTCCTTGAGCACGAACTGCTCGCCGCGGTCCTGGAAGATGAAGCCCAGGCCCGGCGGCGCCATGCCGCTGCCCATGCCGCGGTAGTTGGACTGGATCAGCGACACCATCATGCCGTCGGCATCGGCGGTGGTCAGATAGATCGTGTCGCCGTCGTTGAGTTCGGGGATGACGCCCGGCTCGACCGCCTTCGCCGCGCGATCCATCGACATCAGCTTGCCGCGCTCGCGCGCATAGGCCTTCGAGACCAGGCGTTCGACCGGCGTCTTGTAGAAGTCCGGATCGGCGTAGGACGCGGCGCGGTCGGCGAACGCGATCTTCTTCGCCTCGGTGAACAGGTGCACATGCTCCACGCTGCCGAAGCCGTATTTCTTCAGGTCATACGGCTCGAGCAGGTTGAGGATCTGCAGCGCGGCGATGCCCTGCCCGTTCGGCGGCAGTTCCCACACGTCGTAGCCGCGGTAGTTCGTGCTGACCGGCTCGACCCAGTTGCCTTTGTGCGCGGCCATGTCCTCGTAGGCAAGAAACCCGTCGTTCGCCTTGAAGTACGCATCGATCGTGCGCGCGATGTCGCCCTTGTAGAACGCGTCACGCCCGCCGTCGGCAAGCTTCTGCAACGTGTTCGCCAGGTGCGGGTTCTTCCACATCTCGCCCACGCGCGGCGCGCGCTTGCCATCGACGGTGAACTGTTCCAGAAAGCCCGGCCACTTGCCCAGGCGCGGCACCGAGGCGTTCCAGTAGTACGCGATCGTCTCGTGCACGGGATGGCCTTCGCGCGCGTAGCGGATCGTCGGCGCGAGGTTCTCCGCCATCGGCCGGCGGCCGAAGCGCTCGTGCAGCGCGAACCATGCGTCCACGGTGCCCGGCACCGTGACCGGCAACGGCCCGTGCGCCGGCACGTCGCTCAGTCCGCGGCGCTGGAACTCGGCCAGCGTCAGCGACTTCGGCGAACGGCCCGAACCGTTGTAGCCGTGCAGCTTCTTCGTTTTCGGATCCCAGACGATCGCGAACAGGTCGCCGCCGATGCCGTTGCCGGTCGGCTCCATCAGGCCGAGCGCGGCGTTCGCGGCGATCGCGGCATCGACCGCGCTGCCGCCGCGCTTCATCACGTCCAGCGCGATCTGCGTGGCCAGCGGGTGCGAGGTCGCGGCGATCGCATGCGGGGCATAGACCTCGCTGCGCGTGGCGAACGGCTTGCCGGTGATGCGGTCGGCTGCGTAGGCCGGGACAAGGACGACGGGGCCGGTGAGGACGGCTCCCAGGACGAAGGCGGTCAGCAGACGGCGCATGGGGCGGCTCGTTCGACAGGGGATGTCGAACCTACCGCGTCGCGCGTGAGCGCGCACGATCCGGCGTGGCGGCAAGCGGCGTGGGCGGCAAGCGGCCAGAAAACGAAAAAGCCCGGCCGGAGCCGGGCTTTTCGATCACCGCACCGATCAGGTGCCGGGGTTGAATGCGATCGTGCGGCGCGTCGTCGTCGGCGCATCGACCGGCTGGAAGCGCCAGCGCTTCACGGCGCTGAGCGCTTCACGATCGAACACGCGTGCCGGCCTGGCGCTGATGACGCGCGCGGCGGTCACCGAGCCGTCGGTATCGACGGTGAACTCGACCTGCACCTCGCCGGACTGGCCGTTGCGCAGTGCGTCGGTCGGGAAGCGCGGCGGCGGCGTCGACAATGCCCGCAGCTCGCTTGCCGCGCGTGCCGGAGCCGCCGCGGTCGCGGTGCGCGGCTGCGCGGCTGGCTGCTCGGCCGCCCGCTGCTCGGTAGCGCGCTGTTCGGCTGCACGCTGTTCCGCCGCGCGCTGTTCGGCCGCGCGCTGCTCGGCAACGCGCCGGTCGTTGGTCTGCTGGGTCTGGCTGGCCTGCTGGGCAGCGAGCTGCTTGGCCGCGGTTTCCTGCTGCTTCTTCTGGTCTTCCAGGCGCTGCTTCTCGAGGTCAGCCAGGCGCTTGGCTTCCTGCTCGGCGGTCAGCTTCTGCTGTTCGGCGCGCTGCGCCGCGGTCGCCTGCTGGGTGCTGATGCTGGTCTTCAGGCGGCCGAGCGCCGGATGCTGCGGATCGGCTTTTTCCAGCAGCGCGGACAGTCGCTGCGCTTCAGTGAAGTCGTCGCGCGAGACGCTCTGCTCGATCGCGATCACGGTCATCGGCAGCAGGTCGGTCAGCGCGCTGGACGCACCGGCGTCACCGGGCACCTTGTCGCGCAATGCGAGGTAGTACTCGACCGCGTTGTTCTCGGCCGGCGCGTACAGACGGTTCTCGTTGTAGGCCTGGCTGGCGGCCTCGCGCAGCTGGTCGGGGTTCATGCCGGCGACCTTCGCCGACACCACGTTCTGCGCGGACACGGCCGGCGCGGTCGCGGCCGTGGTGGCCGCCGGTGTGCCCGCGGCGTTCTCGTCCTTGCCGCAGGCGGCGAGCGCCATGCCCATGACGAGAACCAGCGAAACCTGGGTGACAACGGACCGGCGGCGCGGCGCCGCGGACTGGATACGCACGTTCATTGCAACACTCCCCGGAAGTACGCGCTCGTTGGCGCACTCGATTAGGACGCGTCACCGGGCAGGCTTTGTCAAGCGTCGATGCGCTGCTGGCGAATGCGCTTCGGGAACTGTGACAGTCGGCTTCTTTGTTCAGCAAATTTGCGGCAGAAGCTGACGCACACCGGCGGCGCCGCAGCGCTATTTGCCAATGCAGAAGCTCGAGAAAATATGGCCGAGCAGGTCATCTGCGCGAACGCGGCCGGTGATTTCGCCCAGCGCGTCGTGCGCCTGGCGCAGCGCTTCGGCGCACAGGTCCAGCAGCGCGTGATCGAGTTGCATGCGGGCCTCGTCGACCTCGCTTGCGGCGCGCTGCAACGCATCCACATGCCGCGCGCGCGCGGTGAATGCACCTCCGCCCAGGTCGCTGCCGGCCAGTGCGCGCAGCCGCGCATGCAGCGCGTCCAGACCGGCGCCGTTCAGCGCGGAGACCGACACGTGCCCGGGTTCCGGCAAAGCGCGGCCCTCGCCCACCAGGTCGGATTTGTTGTGCACCCACAGGCACTGCGGCACGCCATCGAGCGCATCCATGACCGCGGCTTCGCCCGCTGCGGGATCACGGGCGTCAACGACGACGATCGCGAGGTCCGCGCGTGCGAGTTCGGCGCGCGCCCGACGCATGCCTTCGCGCTCGATGACGTCACCCCCTTCGCGCAGGCCGGCGGTATCGACCAGCGTCAGTTCAACGCCGTCGATGCGCACGGTCTCCTCGAGCAGGTCGCGGGTCGTGCCGGCCAGCTCGGTGACGATCGCGCGCTCGCGGCCGGCAAGCGCGTTGAGCAGGGAACTCTTGCCCGCATTCGGCGGCCCGACGATGACCGCATGCAGCCCTTCGCGCAGGCGGCGGCCGCGCTCGGCGTCGTGCAGCAGCTCGTCGAGCGCACCGGCGAGTCCGTCCAGGCGCGCGCGCAGCGCCGGGCCGCCCAGCGTGTCCAGCGGTTCGTCGGAAAAGTCGATCGCCGCTTCGACGTGCACGCGCACGCCGAGCAGATCCGCGGCAAGCGCGTCGACGCGGCGGCTGAATACCCCGTCCAGTGCACGCCTCGCCGCGCGTGCCGCGCGCAGGTCGGAGGCGGCGATGAGGTCGGCGACCGCTTCGGCCTGCGCGAGATCCATGCGCCCGTGCAGGAACGCGCGTTCGCTGAATTCGCCGGGCCGCGCGCGCCGTGCACCGAGTTCGATGCAGCGCGCCACCAGTGCCTGCAGCACCGCGGGACTGCCGTGCGCCTGCAGTTCGACCACGTCCTCGCCGGTGAAGCTCGCGGGCTGCGCGAAGTACAGCGCGATGCCATCGTCCAGCGTGGCGCCGTCGCCATCGCGAAACCGCACGTAGTGCGCGCGGCGCGCAGCGAGCCGACGGCCGCAGACGGCCTGCGCAACCGTGTGTGCGTCCGCGCCCGACAAGCGCACGATGCCCACGCCCCCGGACCCGGGCGCGGTCGCAATGGCGGCGATGGTGTCGCGCTCGTGCATGGCAATCCGTCGGCGTTCAATGCAGGTCGATGCAAGCGGCATCGACCATAGACAGAACCCGCCGTTCGGCGGGTTCTGCAGCTTACTTCGCGGTCGTTGCAGCCGGCTTCGACGGCGCCTCGGCGTAACGGCGCGTCATCCACCACTGCTGCAGCAGGCCGAGCCCCGCGTTCGTCACCCAGTACAGCACCAGGCCGGCCGGGAAGAACGCGAACATCACGCCGAACACCAGCGGCATGAACTGCATCATCTTCTGCTGCATCGGGTCCATGCCGACCGCCGGCGTGAGCTTCTGCGTCGCCCACATGATCGCCATGTTCAACGCCGGCAGTACGAAGAAGCGATCGCGCGCGGTCAGGTCATTGATCCAGCCGATCCATGGCGCATGGCGCAGTTCCACCGACTCCAGCAGCACCCAGTACAGCGCGAGGAAGATCGGCATCTGCAACAGGATGGGCAGGCAGCCGCCAACCGAGTTGATCTTTTCTTTCTTGTACAGGTCCATCAGCGCCATCTGGAACGCCTGCTTGTCCTCGCCATGGCGTTCTTTCAGCTGCGCGATGCGCGGCTGGAACTTGCGCATTTTCGCGGTCGAGCGGTACTGCGCGGCCGACAGCGGGAACAGCAGCGCCTTGAGGATCACCACCAGGCCGACGATCGCCCAGCCCCAGTTGCCGAACACGCCGTGCAGCTTGTCCAGCAGCCAGAACAGGCCGTCACCGAGCGTTGCCAGCCAGCCATAGCTGCTGAAGTCGACCGCGCGCTCCAGGCCCGGCACGTTCTGCGCCTGAATCCCGGAGACCAGCTTCGGGCCCACCCACAACCGCGCCTGCGTCGCTGCGGTCGCGCCGGGCGCAACGCTGAGGCCGGGGCCGACCGAGCGGATCACATACTGCGGGCCGCTGGCGCCGGTCGGCGTTGCAAGCGAAAACGTGGTCGTCGCGTCCGGTTGCGGGATCCACGCCGCGAAGAAATGGTGCTGCAGCATCGCGATCCAGCCGCCGGTCACCTGCTTGTTGAGCGCGCCGTCCTCGATGAACTCGTCATAGGGCCGCTTTTCGTACTTGTCCTCGCTGCTGAACCACGCAGCGCCCTGGAAGCTGTACTGCTCGGCGTTCATCGGGCCGCTGTTGGCGAGCGCACGCGGCACGCGGCTGAGCTGGCGGTAGACGAAGCCCTGCCACGGCGCGGTACCGGCATTGATCACTTCATCGCGCACCTGCACGGCGTAATCGCCACGGCGGAACGTGTAGCTGCGGCGGATCGTTACACCGTTCGCGCCGGTCCAGACGAACGGCACCGTAAGCGTGTCGCTGCCCGCCGCCAGGGTGAACTGCCGCTGTGGCAACTGCGGGACAAAGCCCGCCTCGTGCGTCGGAGCGCTGCCGCTGTTGGTGACCCAGCCGCTCTGGGCGACGAAATAGTTCGCCGCGTCGGTCGCGAACAGCCGAACCGGCCCGCTGCCCGGGGCGTTCATGGAAGCATGGCGCAGCAGGTCGGCCTGCGACAGTTCGCCGCCGTCCAGCGTCACTCGCAGCACGTCGGTGGTCACCGTCAGCGCCGCCGAGGGGGCAGCGGCCGGCGCCGGCGCACCCGATGCCGTCATAGTCGGCACGCCTGGAACCGAGGCGGCAGCCGGCGTGGCGGCGGGCACCGTGGCGTTGGTCGGCACGCTCGACGCGACAGGGCCTTGCACGGCCGGAGCGCTGCGCTCCTTGCCCCACTCCATCCACAGCAGCGTCGCCACCATCAGCCAGGCGAAAATCAGGAAAGCACGGGTCTGGTTCATGGGCAGGCAGGCTCGGCCGGCGCGAGGCTCGGCTTCAATAGCGAAGAGAACGGATCAGCAGGAGGCAGGCGTCGCGCCGTCGGCGCGTGCGGGCGCCGGCATTGTGACGGTCGCTGCGGGCAGCGGCAATGCACCCGCGCGGCGCAACAGGCTGAGCAGCGTGTTGCGAAGCTGCTCATGATCGAGCGCGGCTGCCCCGGGTCTCGCCACGACGACGTAATCGGCCATCTGGAGGACTGCACGGTATTCGCGGAACATCTCGCGCATCACGCGCTTGATGCGGTTGCGCCCGACCGCTCGCTTGTCGACCTTGCGAGAGACTGCCAGGCCAAGCCGCGGCGTCGATGGTTTTACCGGCACAAGCAGTGGTTTCGCCGCGCCGCTTGCCGTGCACGCCGCGTCAGCAGATTTTTCGTCCAGCCAATGCAAAGCAAGCACGGGCAACGCCACGCGTCGGCCGTGCTTGAATATGCGGTCGAATTCGGAACGTGCCCGGACCCGCGCCGCGCGTGGGAATCGGTTCGACGCCGTCACGCGCTGGAGTCGCGCCCGGACGCGTTCGCGCTCGGGCTTCGACGGATCAGGCGCAGAGGCGCTTGCGGCCCTTGGCGCGGCGACGGGCAAGGATCTTGCGGCCATCGGCGGTCGCCATACGGGCACGGAAGCCGTGATCGCGCTTGCGCTTGAGGTTGCTGGGCTGGTAGGTGCGCTTGGTGGCCATGATGCGGCTCTGCGTGAACGGCGGAAAAGACCGCGGAGTCTACGGGCGCACCGTCGGGCGAGTCAAGCTGGCGTGAGGATCGTTTTCAGGCGGCTAGTGTTTCGGTGGCGCTGCGCGGCCCAATCCACCGGATCTGCGGGCGGCCCGGCAGCAATTCCCCGCTTGCTGTGCAAAAGCGCCTGCAAGCACGCGAAACCTACGGCCGAGCCTGTGGATTACCTTGACCTGCGCCTGTGGACAAGTCCTGTTCGCCACGGGGTACGGGTGGTAGGCTGCCGCACCCCTGACGCCTCCCGCCGCGGTGCATGCAGCGCGATGGTCGCCCATGTCTGCTCGCTACCGCGCACCGAACACAGAAGCCCACACGATGGATGCTTGGCCCCGCTGCCTCGAACGCCTAGAAGCCGAATTCCCGATCGAGGACGTGCACACCTGGCTCAAGCCGCTGCAGGCCGCGTACCGCGATTCAACGACGGTGCTCTACGCGCCGAACGCGTTCGTGGTCGAGCATGTGCGCGAACGCTACCTGGCGCGCATCCGCGAACTGCTCGCCTATTTCGCCGGCACGGAGGAAGTCAGCCTGGAGATCGGCTCGCTGCCACGCGCCGCCGCGCCGGCTGCCACGTCAGGCGCCGGCACTCCCAACGCCGCGCCGGCCCCGCCGCGCACGGTGCAGGCGATCGAGTCGTTCAACGGGCACCTGGACAGCCATTACACGTTCGAAAACTTCGTCGAAGGCCGCAGCAACCAGCTCGGTCGCGCAGCGGCGGTGCAGGCCGCGCTCAAGCCCGGCGACCGCGCCCACAACCCGCTGCTGCTGTACGGCGGCACGGGGCTGGGCAAGACACACCTGATGTTCGCTGCCGGCAACGCGATGCGCGCGAACAACCCGGGCACGCGCGTGATGTATCTGCGCTCGGAGCAGTTCTTCAGCGCGATGATGAAGTCGCTGCAGGACAAGACCATGGACGCGTTCAAGCGCCAGTTCCAGCAGGTCGATGCGTTGCTGATCGACGACATCCAGTTCTTCGCCGGCAAGGACCGCACGCAGGAGGAGTTCTTCCACACCTTCAACGCGCTGTTCGATGGCAAGCAGCAGATCATCCTGACCTGCGACCGCTACCCGCGCGAAGTGGAAGGCCTGGAGCCGCGGCTGAAGTCGCGCCTGGCCTGGGGCCTGTCGGTCGCGATCGAGCCTCCGGATTTCGAAACGCGCGCGCAGATCGTGCTCAGCAAGGCGCACGAGCGCGGCGTGGATATTCCCGAGGACGTCGCGTTCCTGCTCGCGAAGAAGATGCGCAGCAACGTGCGCGACCTTGAGGGCGCGCTCAACACGCTGGTCGCGCGCGCGAACTTCACCGGCCGCGCGGTCACGGTGGAATTCGCCCAGGAAACGCTGCGCGACCTGCTGCGCGCGCAGCAGTCGTCGATCGGCATCCCGAACATCCAGAAGACCGTGGCCGACTACTACGGCCTGCAGATGAAGGACCTGCTCAGCAAGCGCCGCACGCGCTCGCTCGCGCGTCCGCGCCAGATGGCGATGGCGCTGACCAAGGAGCTGACCGAGCACTCGTTGCCGGAAATCGGTGATGCGTTTGCCGGCCGCGACCACACCACCGTGTTGCACGCCTGCCGTCAGATCCGCCTGCTTATGGAAACCGACGGCAAGTTGCGCGAGGACTGGGAGAAGTTGCTTCGTAAGC
>CADCUA010000479.1 GCA_902805755.1 uncultured Lysobacter sp. | reverse complement strand
GTTCATGACGCCGCCGAGTGCAGGAATGTCGACCTGTTCGAGGGCGGGCTCCATGAGGTGCAGGCCGCGCGTGGCGGGATCGTAGCGCAGCGCGCTGGTGAGCGCGAAATGCCCGTTCGGGGAGCGGCTGTCGCTGCCGAACGCACCGATGCCGACGTCGAAATCCAGCCGCAGCCGCGTCTGCCCCTGCGGGATCGACAGCCGTGGGTTCAACAGCGTGACAGAGACCATGCCGCCGAGCTTGTCGTAATCACGCGGGAAGCGGCGGTCGAGGTATTGCTGCAGCTGCGGTGCGGTGAACGTGACCTCGTTGCCGAGCAGTGCGCCCACGGCGCCGAGCGTGGAGCACGCGGCAAGCAGTGCGGTGATCACGACCAGCAGGACAGCGGAAAGAATGACGCGCATGGAAAGGCTCCGTAGGGACCGGTGCCACGGTACCGGTGCGGCATGAACGGGTGGTTATCGGTTCGCAGGTGCCTTCGCGGTTGCATCGAGATCATCGGCTTCGTTCGCCACGACCGCTTTGGGAGCACGCAGGCGCGGCAGTGGATCGAGTGGGCCGTCCGCGCCGTAGATCCCGTAATGCAGATGCGGCGGCGTGCCGCGGGCATTGCCGGTATCGCCGACGGTGCCGAGTTCATCACCGGGCCGGACCGGATCGCCGGCGGCAAGCCCGAACGCCCAGTCGTCCAGGTGCGCGTAATAGTGCCGCTCGCGTCCCGGCCCCATCACCCACACCTGGCGCCCGCCCAGGCCCTGGTCGCGGATCGACGCGACCACGCCATGGGTGGCGCTGAGCACCGGCGTGCCGCGCCTGGCGAAGATGTCGATGCCGTGGTGGCGACGGTCGCGACCGCGTGGCGCGCCGAACGTGTCGGCGATGGACCCCGCTTTGACGCCCTGGACCGGCACCGGCTGCTGCGTCGGCACGGGCATGCGCGCCAGTTCGGTCAGATAGCGCGGATAGGCCATGAACGGCTGGTGCCACGCCCAGTAAGCGACTGCAGCGAGAGCGCCCAGCAGCACGGCGGCCACGACGACGGCGCGCGCGGCCGGCGCGTAGTCATGACCGGCGGGCGGGGGCGGCGGGCTGGGGGTCGCGGAGGGCCACGGAGACTCGTTCACCATGTCCGCCATGGTGCCGTCGCAGGCGTTGCACGCCGTCGAGGCGCGCAGCCGCTGCGCAACCAGCGTTCAGGCGGACTCGGTCGCGCAGGCCATCGCCATGCCGCGGGCAATCAGAGCTACAGGCTGGAGCGCGACGCACTCGGAACACGCGTTCGCAGGTCGCCTTGAACCCTCCATGCGCAACCGGCCGATCGCGCAACCACCGCCACGTCCTACGCCGTGCACGCTCCCATGCACGGCGTGGCTCGCGAGGCTTATTCCTCGTGTCGCGGCTTGTACGCAGCCACCAGGCGTTGCTGAACCTGCGGCGGAACCGGCTCGTAATGGCTGAAGTCCAGCGAGTACCGCCCGCGCCCGGCGGTCATGGATTTCAGCTCGGCCGCGAAGCCCTCCAGCTCCGACAGCGGTACCTGCGCGCGGACAAGCACCTCACCACGCGATGCGTCCGTGCCGCTGATGCGCGCGCGCTTGGATGCAAGCGAGCCGTTGATGTCGCCCATCTGCTGCTCGGGCGCGCCGACCTCCAGCTCGACGATAGGCTCGAGGATCTGCGGCCGCGCCTTGGTCACCGCATCCAGGAACGCCTTCTTGCCCGCGGTGACGAACGCGACTTCCTTGCTGTCCACCGGATGATGCTTGCCGTCGTACACGATCACGCGCACGTCCTGGATCGGATAACCCGCCATCGCCCCGGACGCGAGCGCCTGCCGCACGCCTTTCTCGATCGCCGGCAGGAACTGCCCGGGGATCGTGCCGCCCTTGACCTCGTCGACGAACTCGAAGCCGGTCCCGCGCGGCAACGGCTCGACGCGCAGGAACACCTCGCCGAACTGGCCCGCACCACCGGTCTGCTTCTTGTGCCGATGGTGGCCCTCGGCTTTTGCGCTGATGGTTTCGCGATAGGCGATGCGCGGCGGGCGCGATGTCACTTCCACGCCGTACTTGTCACGCAGCCGGTCCAGGTTGACGCGCAGGTGCAGCTCCGACAGCCCACGGATCACGGTCTCGTTCGTCTCGGTTTCGTGTTCGACCACGAAGCAGGGGTCTTCCTCGCCCAGCCGGTGCAGCGCATTCGCCAGCTTCTGCTCCTGGCCGCGCCGCGCCGCTTCGACCGC
>CADCUA010000478.1 GCA_902805755.1 uncultured Lysobacter sp. | reverse complement strand
CGCCGACTGGCCCGAGCTCACCTACGACGCCAGCAAGGGTCGTCGGGTCGATCTTGATGCCGTCACGCCTGAAGAAGTCGCGAGCTGGCAGCCGGGCGAAGTGCTGCTGCTCAATGGCAGGTTGCTCACCGGCCGCGACGCCGCGCATAAGCGCATGGTCGACATGCTCAACCGCGGTGAGCCGTTGCCTGTCGATTTCCGCGGGCGTTTTATCTATTACGTGGGCCCGGTCGACCCGGTACGCAACGAAGTGGTGGGCCCTGCGGGTCCGACCACGGCCACGCGCATGGACAAGTTCACCGAGCAGGTGCTGGAGCAGACCGGGCTTCTCGGTATGGTCGGCAAGGCCGAACGCGGCCCGGTCGCGATCGACGCGATCCGCAAGCACCGTTCGGTGTACCTGATGGCCGTCGGTGGCGCCGCCTATCTTGTTTCGAAGGCGATCAAGGCTTCGCGCGTCGTCGGCTTTGCCGACCTCGGCATGGAAGCGATCTACGAATTCACGGTGCAGGACATGCCGGTGACGGTGGCGGTGGACAGCGGCGGTCAGTCCGTGCACCAGACGGGCCCGAAGCAATGGCAGGCGCGAATCGGCAAGATCCCGGTGGTTGTCGCCTGATGCCCATCGAAACGCTCCGGGGCGAGGGCTTCCGGGTCGAACTCGAGCAGCGCGACGGGTACCTGCGTGCGCTGGTATGCGATGGCACCGACTCGGCGGAGGTCTCGATTGCGTACCACCGCCTGCTCGGCGCCGAATGCCTTCGGCGCGGGGCCCGACGGCTGCTCGTGCTCGAGGACCTGAGCGACACGGACGAAGCGATCGACGTCGATTCGATCGCGGCCGCCGCACTCGAATCCGGGTACGACCGTTTCCGCACGGCGTTCGTCGAACTGCGCGGCAAGCATGATGTGAACGAGCAGGGCGAACTCGCCAGCTTCATGCATGGGCTTACGATCCGTGTCTTCATCACCGAGGCGCAGGCACGCCAGTGGTTGCTGTACGGCGAAATCGAGGAGGACGACGAAACTCCCGGCGACGCCAGGGTCGCCTAGAGCATCGACACCAGGCGTGCCAGCCGTTCCCTGGTGGTAGGCAGGGCCAGGTAGTCTCGCGCCATCGACTCGAGCGCGAGGATGTTCGTCTCGCTTGTATCGTCGAGATCGTCGAGGCCGACGACGAGCTCGGCCTGCATGCGGAAGTAGCCATCGCCAACCAGCTGCTGGGCGATGTAATCCACGGAATCGGTGTTGCCGTCGAACAGCACATCGATGATCGGGATCGCCCATTCCAGCGCGCCCCATTCCCGCGCCGATGCGAGGTCGATCGGGCGGTTCCGCTCGCCACTGCCGACCGAAAGCACCACGAGGCCTTCGCTGCTGCCGACGTCTCCGTCCTTGCGCAGTGCTTCGGCGATCGCGCAGGCGGTCGGGTTGTTCGCCACCAGGCCACCGTCGATCAGCGAGCAGTCGCGACCCTCGACCTGCATGCCGTGCGCCGGGAAATACGTGGGCGCGGCGGCCGATGCGCGGCAGACGTCCCGCACAAGAAGGTCCGCGTGTTCCGGCTTGAAGCTCTTGAACACCACCGGCCCGCGCGCGAGCGTGTCGTAGGCAAGCACCATGGTGGGACAGCTGAGATCGCCAAGACGGGCGTCGCCGAAAACCTCGAGCAGGACCTGCTCCAGGCCTCGACCGTCGTATCGGGGCGCGGACGGCCCGTGCTGCAAAGCGCGTCCGACGCGGGACCACAGCCGCCGCGTAATTCCAGGAAAAATCGTATGTCTATGCGTGCGGTATAGCTGTTCGACATCCGCGATAGGCATGCCTGTCCCGAGTGCGCACGCGATCATGGCTCCCGTCGAACTGCCTGCGAGCAGGTCGAAGTTCCGGGTCAGGCTGGGGCGGCCAGCCTCGCGCAGCGCATGGTTTACGCCCCCCAGCCAGATACAGCTGACCAGCCCACGGATGCCGCCGCCGTCGATGGACAGGATGCGTCGTGCCCGCATGCAAACCTCCGTGTGAAATATTGCTCCGTAGCGGCCGGGGCCGGGTTACAGCTGCGACCGGATCGGCACAAGCAGGGTCTCGACCACCTTGCGGCGCAGCGAGCGCTTTTTCCAGTCCTGGTACATGTAGGGGCGACCGTTCTTGAGGTCCGCTTCGAACGTGTGCGTCATCGCCGTCGCGAACTCGGTGTCGTACACGTTGAGGCTCGCTTCGTCGTTGAGTCGGAACGAGCGGATGTCGAAATTCGTCGACCCGACCGAAACCATCTCGCCGTCCACGATCAGCGTCTTCGCGTGCAGCATCGTGGGCTGGTATTCGAAGATCTCGACGCCCGCGAGCAGCAGCGGACCCCAGGACGCCTTGGAAGAGAAATGCACGGTGGTCGAGTCGATGTGCTGGCCGGGCAGCAGCACGCGCACGCGCACACCCCGATGACGCGCGGAGATGAACGCCTTCGTGATGAGTTCGTCAGGCACGAAATACGACGCGGTCAGGTCGATCGACGTGTCTGCCGCGGCGATCGCCATCAGGTACATCAGGTGCATGCTCTCGCTGCCGCCGGCAGGGGAGGCGATGAACAGATGCGCTGGCGTGTCGCCGACCGGCTGCAGCGGCGGGAAGTAATCCACGCCATTGAGCACCTCCCCGGTCGTCTTCATCCAGTTGTCGTTGAATGCCGCCTGCAGCTGCGCCACGACCGGGCCTTCGATGCGGTAGTGGTTGTCGCGCCAGTGGTCG
This sequence comes from uncultured Lysobacter sp., assembly GCA_902805755.1. GTDB lineage: Bacteria > Pseudomonadota > Gammaproteobacteria > Xanthomonadales > Xanthomonadaceae > Cognatilysobacter. Next base: position 3,818 of record CADCUA010000478.1, on the reverse strand, counting down.
GGATTCTGCGCGTGGCCCAGCCACTGGTCCGCAATGCCGACGCCGCCGGTGAACCCCAGCTTTCCGTCAATTACCAGCAGCTTGCGGTGCGTGCGGTTATTGAGCCGGCTCAGGTTGAACCAGCGCAGTGGCCGATAGTGATGCACCTGCATGCCGGCTTCACGCATCTGGTCGCGCAGCGCTGCGTCCATCTTCAAGCTGCCGGCCCAGTCGAGCGTGACGTGCACTTTGACGCCGGCACGTGCCCGCTCCATCAGGGCTTCGGCCATCCGGTCGCCGATGTCGCCCGACCAGTAGATGTAGGTCTCGAACGTAATCGTCTTCTGCGCGCTTTTTACCGCGGCCAGCAGCTCAGGGAAAATCTCGTCGCCATTGTGCAGTGGCGTGATGCGGTTGCCCGGCAGCACGGCGGGTCCCAGCAGCACCGACATCTCGCGGCGGTACTGCGCATCGGCAATCGAATAGCGATGCTCGATCTTGCGTTCGAGCTTTTTTTCGGGCGTGCCGAAGTTGACGGCGATGACGATCAGCAGGAGCGTGATCAGGGCGGTCACGACGATCGTCGTCAGCATGCGAATACGGCTCCAGCTCGGCCCCACGGGCGCTACCTTTGGCTATGGAGACGCACTCTGCGCTCGTCTCGACCAATGGGGTGTGAAGCGCGAGCACACTTTGCGACATCACCCGTCATTCCAGCCCGGCGCGGCAACGCACCGCGGGGGGTCAGAAGAACCAGGCGAACGCGAACAGCCCGACCATCGCGAACGCAAGGCCGAGCTTCAGCACTGTTCCGAGCAGGATGCCCAGCCACGTGCCCATGCCGACCTTCGCGGCCTGGCCCACCTGGCGGCTGTGGATGAGCTCGCCAACGAGTGCGCCGACAAACGGGCCGATGAAGACCCCGATGATGCCAAGGAAGAGGCCGGCGAACGTCCCGACCACCGCGCCGATCAGTGCAAGCCTGCTTGCCCCGACACGCCGCGCACCAAGAGCAGTCGCAAGGAAATCAACGCCCAGCGACAGCACTGTAAGGATGCCGAGCACCGTGAGCATCACGCCGCCCACGTGTTCGAAGCCGCTGGCCCACGAGGCCAGAAGCATTCCAGCGAACACGACGGGAAGCCCTGGAAGCGCGGGCAGGACGATGCCGGCCAGCCCGATAAGGACGAGAATCCCGGCCACCACGTACCACACCATCTGCATTTCCATCGCGTGCTCCTGTCCGGGCGACTGCCCGATGTAATTGCAATTTGCCACGTCCCGCGATAGTTTCCGCTCGCTGCTGTTGCGAAAGGTCACCGGTAATCGTGGCCCGATGCCGTCGATCGTTGATCGCTACATCGTTGCACCCCGCTTCCTCCTTGCAACCAGCACGCGGCAAACCCGCGTCAACCAATCCAAACGTTCCAGGGAGAAAGTCATGTCCAACCGCGAAACCGGCACCGTCAAGTGGTTCAACGATGCCAAGGGCTTCGGCTTCATCAGCCGCGAGAATGGCGAAGACGTGTTCGTGCACTTCCGCGCCATCCAGGCGCAGGGCTTCAAGAGCCTGCAGGAAGGCCAGAAGGTCACGTTCACCGTGACGCAGGGCCAGAAGGGCCTGCAGGCTGACGCCGTTCAGCCGGTCTAATCAGCTTCCATGCGGCGCTTGCGCCGTGTGAACTGAGCAAAAAGCCCCGCTTCGGCGGGGCTTTTTCTTTGGGGGTCTTCGGGCGATCGGCGGGTTTCGTTCTGCGGCGGTCACCACCCGCGAGCCGGTACGCGCATCTGCACGCTCGAACACGTACTCCCGCCTGCACGCCATGACCTGCACCGGTCGCGGCCGGTGCACGTCATGGGCCCGGGGCTCAGCGCTGCGCCAGCAGTTCGCGTCCGCGCTGCATGTGCGCATTGAGGTGGCCGCGCGTGCTGGCCAGGTAATCGCGCACGTCCTCGTCCTCGGTTTCCGGCATCAGGCGGTCGAGCATGCCCAGCGCCTCCTGGTGCCCGTCGACCATGGCCTGCAGATAGGCGTCCTCGTAGTCCTCGCCGTCGAGCTCGGCGAGCTCGCGAAGACGGCGCGCGCGGCGCACGCCCAGGTCGGTCGCTTCGGCCGTGACGATCGGCTCGAGCTCCAGCGCCTGCGCCACGGTGAGGTTTTCGGAGTGGTCCGACAGCAGCGTGTCGGCATAGGCAACCACGGCCGGGTCCAGGTCCCGCCGCGCAAGCGCCTGCTCGGCCGCGGCGATTTCCTGTTCGTCGATCGCGCGTACCAGGCCGAGCGCCTCGCGCGACGCGTCAGGCGCCTCGTCATCGTCCAGCCCGACCGTGCCGCCCGCGTTCCGGGTGCTGATCGAGTCGCCGTCGAAATAGTCGTCCGGGCTGGTGCGCCAGTCGTCCGGGACCAGCGGTGCGACGAACGTGCGTTGCCGGCGCGAACGCATGACGGCGGCGGCCACACCGGCGGCGGCCAGGGTGAAAAGCAGTTTCTTGTTCATGACGGGGCTCCGTAGCCGGAAAAACACAGGGATTGTCCAGCGTGGTCCCACGCAATCGCCATGCCAGCCGTTGAGCCCGCCGTTTGACGGGCCAGCGGGCTCAGGCGTGACGAAATGCTTTCGTAGTGGCGCAAGCTTTGCGTCGGAACGGGAAAGGGCTGCCCTGCGCGAGCTCATGCACGTCGGTAGGGCGTCCGTGACTGTTGCCGCCGCGCTTCGTGTTCACGCTCGCCAGTGACAACGAGCGGTCCAGTTCGCCGCCTCGCTCATCAACCCGCGGCTCGAGCGACCTCGCAGGCACTTGCGATGAGCTTTGCGCGCGCAGCGTCCATGCAGCCAGCCGGCATTGGATCAATGCAGCGTATGGCCGCGCTGCTTCGGGTCCAGCCGGCGGATGCGCACCACGCGGTGCAGCCAGATATCGAACGGGCCGGGCGTCAGGTGGGGTGATTCCAGCGCCGGTTTTTCAACGCGCACGCTTGCGTTCGTGCCCTCGTTGCCGGCCGGGTCGAAGAACGTCAGCATCATCGGGCGCGCCGATACGATCCCGCTGATGTGCGCGCCGTCATCGAGTTCAAGCTCGACGTGCGCGCCGTTGTCCAGTTCGGCGACCTTCGCGCGCAGCGCGTCGATATCGGCGGCACGTATGTACACATGGGGAGCGATTCTCATCGGCGTGACTCGGCAAGGCCCGGAGTCACGATAGGGACACGGGATGCAAACCCGGGTGAAGCGGCGCGTCATGTTCATGCGCAACCTTGCGCTTACGCTGTGCATCTTCCGCAATCGATGCATCCGTCCATGCGTGCTTCCTGCTGCCCGCTTCATTCCGCGCTTGCGATCGCGCTGTGCCTGGCGCTGCCGTGCACGGCTGCCGCTGACGAGCCGGTCACTCTGGACCGGTTGCAGGTGACCGCGACGCGTTCGCCGCAGGCGAGCCAGGCCGTGCCGGCGGCGATCAGCATGGTCGAAGGCGACGCGCTGCGCACCGGCACCGTCGGCGCGGCGCTGTCGGAAAAACTCGCGCTGGTGCCCGGCCTGCTTGCACGGCACCGCTACAACTATGCGCAGGACGAACAGGTGTCGATCCGCGGCTTCGGTACGCGCTCGAGTTTCGGCATCCGGGGCCTGCGCCTGGTCCTGGACGGCATCCCGGCGACAATGCCGGACGGGCAGGGGCAGCTGTCGCATTTCAACCTCGCCACCGCCGAGCGCGTGGAAGTGCTGCGCGGGCCGTTCTCGGCGCTGTACGGCAACGCGTCCGGCGGCGTGCTGCAGATGTTCACCGCCGACGGTCGCGCGCCGGGCACGTTCGGCGTGGAGGCCGTCGCTGCCTCCGCC
>CADCUA010000477.1 GCA_902805755.1 uncultured Lysobacter sp. | reverse complement strand
CGCGATCGCGCCGGTGTAACCGTTCGCGAGCACCTGGAAGCTGCGCCGGCCGTAGGTGTAGCTCACCAGCCAGACCGGCATCAACACGTGCTTGAACGTGCGGCCGCGATAGGTGGAGTGGACCTGCAGGTTGCGATGGGTATCGCCCGGCACCTGCTGCGCGCATAGGTCATGCAACGCACGCTCCATCTGCGCCATGTTGAGCTCGGCGGCGAGGCGCAGGTCGACCTGGTATCGTTCCACCGTCCAGCCGCGCACGAATTCCGCCGCGTAGGGCTTGAGCCCGGTGGTCGTGGGAAACGGTTCTATCCTGCCCAGCAGCTGCGCATGCGCGCCTTCGCTGCCGGGCACGAGGTCATCGTCGAAGAAGTAATCGAGCTCGCCGGACGCGGGCTCCCAGCGCACCTTCTGAACCTGCCGCGTCTGCGTGCGGCCGTTCTGCGTGTAGGTCTCGGCGGTGTAGTAGTAATGCCCGGCCTCGGCGGTCCATTCGGCGTGCACCTGCGCGTCGAAGGTCCAGTACGGCAGGTACAGGCCGCGCAAGGTGTCGGTGAGCGCGGCCTTCTTCAGGCGGTTCGGTGCAAACCAGCGCGTGCCGTACCAGCGGCGGATCGATTCGCGCACCTGCGTGTCGGGGATGCAGAACGGCAGCAGGCTCTGCGGCGTGATCGCTTCCTTCAGCGATTCATAGGGCACCACCGCGGGCGAGCCGCAGAACGCGCAGCGGTCCGCCACGTGCTCGGCCTCGAACGCGGAGATCGCCTTGCAGCTGCGGCACTGCACTTCGCGGCGGTCACCGCCGTAGCCGCGGCCGCCGTCGTCTGCCTTTGCGAGCGCCTGCGCGAGGTCGAGCTCGACGATCGAGCCGGACGTGGCATCGCCGGGCATCCACGGCGCGACCGTGCCGCAGTACGGACACACGAGCGCCTTCTTGCCGGCGTTCCATTGCAGGTCGCCGCCGCACTCGGGGCAGGCACGTTTGTCTAGCGCCGCATCCGGCGCGGGCACCACGATCGCGGTCATGTCCTCAGGCGCCGCGCAGATACTCGTCCAGCGAGGCGCGTGCGATGCGGTACGCGCTGCCGATCCTGCGGCCCTTGAGCTCGCCCGCTTCGATCGCCGCGATCACGTCCTCGACCGACACCGCCAACAGCTGCGCGGCCTGTTCGGGCGTGAGCACGTCGGACGCTGCGCCGGCTGCCGGTGTCGCAGTTGGGGCCGGCGCCTGCATGCCGCGCAGCATCTCCTGCGCCATCGCAAAGCCGACCGCCATCTGCGCGGGTGCCGCAGCGGCCGAAGCGTCGCCGCCGCCCGCGCCCATGCCGGTCGCCATCTGGAACTTCACGTAATCGTTGAGGTTGCCGACCGCGGCCATCCCCGAACGCTTGTCGATCGCCTGCTCGACTTCCGGCGGCACCGACACGTTTTCGAGCACGAACGCCGTCACCTCGATGCCGTACTTGCCCTGCATGATCGGGTTGACCACCGGCAGCAGCGCTTCGCCCAGTTCGCTGTAACGCGTGGCGACATCGAGCGCGGGCACCTTCGCGGTTGCCAGCGCCTCGGTGAACACGCTCACCAGTCGCGAGCGCATGGTGTCGGCGAATTCGTCGAGGCGGAAGTTCTGGTCGGTGCCGGCCACCTCGCGCAGGAACTTCGGTGCGTCGCTGATGCGGAAGTCATACGTGCCGAACGCACGCAGCCGCACCAGGCCGAAGTCGGGGTCGCGCATCATCACCGGGTTCGCGGTGCCCCACTTGTTGCCGGTGAACAGACGCGTGTTGAGGTAGTAGACGTCGCATTTGAACGGCGATTCGAAGCCGTACTTCCAGCCCAGGATGCGCGACAGGATCGGGATGTTCTCGGTCGCAAGGGTGTGCTTGCCCGGTGCGAACAGGTCAGCGTACTGGCCGGCGGCGACAAACTGCACGAGCTGGCTCTCGCGCACGATCAGCTGCGCGCCGTTCTTGATCTCCTTGTCCTCATCGGGGAACCGCCACGACAGCGTGTCGCGCGAGTCGTCGGTCCACTCGATGATCTCGATCGCCTGGCCCTTGATGAAATCCAGCACGCCCATGTCCGCTCCTTGCCGCAGGTGGCGCGAGGCGCGCCGGTCCGGGGATTCTAGGCGCGCCGCGACAGGACGGGCACTCGAGATCGGCGAGGTTGGCGTTGTCACCTGCTCCGGGCATGGCGGTGGCACTCGAGGTAGCAGACAGCGACGGCACCACGCACGTCCACATTCCGAA
>CADCUA010000476.1 GCA_902805755.1 uncultured Lysobacter sp. | reverse complement strand
GATTACCTGACGCTCAACCGCTCGGCGGAGTCGCTCTCGGGCGGCGAGGCGCAGCGCATCCGGCTCGCGACGCAGATCGGCTCGCGGCTCGTCGGCGTGCTCTACATCCTCGACGAGCCGTCGATCGGGCTGCACCAGCGCGACAACGGGCGGCTGCTGGCGACGCTCGTGCAGCTCCGCGACCTCGGCAACACCGTGATCGTCGTGGAGCACGACGAGGAGACGATGCGGACCGCCGACTACCTGATCGACATGGGGCCCGGCGCCGGCAAGCACGGCGGCGAGGTGATCGCCGCGGGCACCTTCGACGAGGTGGCCGCGCACCGCGAGTCCGTCACCGGCCAGTACCTCCGTGGCGACAAGGCCATCCCGGTCCCGGCCCAGCGGCGCGCGCTCGACGAGAAGCGCGCGATCCGCATCTACGGCGCGCGCGAGCACAACCTGCGCAACGTGGACGTCGCCGTCCCGCTCGGGGCGTTCGTGGCGGTCACGGGCGTGAGCGGCTCGGGGAAGTCGACGCTCATCGGCGACATCCTCCACCGGTCGCTCGCGCGGCACTTCTACCGCGCGCGCGTGGTGCCGGGCGCGCACACGAGCATCACGGGCCTCGAGCACGTGGACAAGGTCATCGACATCGACCAGAGCCCGATCGGCCGCACGCCGCGCTCGAACCCCGCGACGTACACCGGGCTCTTCACCCCGATTCGCGAGCTGTTCGCCGAGATGCCGGAGTCGAAGATCCGCGGCTACGGCGCGGGGCGCTTCTCGTTCAACGTCAAGGGCGGGCGGTGCGAGGCGTGTCAGGGCGACGGCCTCGTGAAGATCGAGATGCACTTCCTCCCCGACGTCTTCGTGCCGTGCGACGTGTGCAAGGGGAAGCGGTTCAACCGCGAGACGCTCGAGGTGCGCTTCCGCGGCCTGAGCGTCGCGGAGGTGCTCGACCTCACCGTCGAGGACGCGCTGGCCTTCTTCGAGAACCAGCCGCGCATCGCGCAGAAGCTGCAGACGCTCAACGACGTGGGCCTCGGCTACATCCACCTGGGGCAGAGCGCGACCACGCTCTCGGGCGGCGAGGCGCAGCGCATCAAGCTCGCGACGGAGCTGAGCAAGCGCGACACCGGCCGCACCTTCTACATCCTCGACGAGCCCACCACCGGGCTCCACTTCGAGGACGTGCGCCTCCTGCTCGACGTGCTCCACCGGCTCGTTGACCGCGGGAACACCGTGCTCGTCATCGAGCACAACCTCGACGTGATCAAGACGGCCGACTGGGTCATCGACCTCGGCCCCGAGGGCGGGCATCGCGGGGGAACGATTCTGGCGACCGGTACGCCCGAGCACATCGCGGGCCTTCCACACTCCTACACCGGCCGCTTCCTTGCGCCATTGCTCCCGGGCGTTGAAGCTACGCCGGTCCGCAAGAGCTCACGGAAGAAGTCCGCCGCATGAATGACACCCCTGCACCGCCCGCCCCGGCCAAGCGCCGGTCGGCGCCGCGCAAGCGCAAGCCTGCCGCCAGCAAGAAGACCGTCGCGAAGACAACGGCCGACGCGCCAACGGTTGCGGCCGATGCGGCTGTCACCGCTCTGCGTGCGGAACGGCCGCGGTCCAGCAGCCCGGCCATGCCGGCCGCTGCACCGCCGGCTTCGCTGATCCGCGTGCCGCTGTCGGTGCGGTGGCGCGATCTCGACGCGTTCAATCACGTCAACAACTCCAAATACCTGAGTTATCTGGAAGAAGCGCGCCTGCGCTGGATGATGACGCTGGCCGGGATGGGGCTGGACGACGACGTGGCACCCGTCGTCGCGGCGTCGAACCTCAACTACCGCAGGCCGATCGGATGGCCGGGCGAAGTGATGGTCGAGCTGTTCGTCGAACGCATCGGCAATACCAGCGTGACGGTGGGGCATCGCATCCTCGACGCCAGCGATACCGACACCGTGTATTGCGACGGGAACGTCGTGATGGTCTGGATCGATCGCCAGAACGGCCGCGCCGCGCCGCTGCCGGAAGCGGTGCAACTCGCCTGTAGGGGCGGCGCATCAAAAAGCGAATGACCTGTCGCGATTGAGCCCGGCTGCATTTCCGACCCAACCGCGGCTGCAACTGAAGAGGCGTCGGATGTCTGCAGTTTGCGCCCGGCGAAACTGCCCTTGTGACCTCGACTGGTTTAGCGCTTAACCGCCGATCGGGCGCACGACAAACTGCGCCTTGACCGTCCGGCCATCCTGCAGGCTAAAGCGGATAGCAACGCTGTCGCCCGGCTTCAATACCGAACGCGGTTGCATCAGCATCAGGTGCAAACCGCCCGGCTTCAGCACGGCCTGCCCGCGCGGCGCCAGCACCAGCGCAGGCACCGGTCGCATGCGGCTCATGCCGTCCACGACACGCGTTTCGTGCAGCGACACGTCGGCGAACGCATCGCTCTCCACGCGCACCACGGTCGATGGCGTTGTGCAGCGGTTCTCGATAAGCGCAAAGCCGGCGACCATCGGCGCCTTGCCCGGCGGCAGCCGCAGCCAGCCCTCACGGATCTGTGGTTCGCACGGACGTGCAGCGCACGCCGGCATGGAGGCGAATGCCGCGGCCAGTGCAAGGCCAACAGTGAAGCGGGTAATAGACATGTGCCTATGATACGGCCGGTCTTTTGAAGGAAGCCTTATGCGCCTGCAAGCCCGCACCACATCGCCGCACGCACCCCTGAGCCATCCCGGGAGGCACGCGCGATGAGTCTTGTCGAAACCTCCACGCTCGACAGCGCAGCGGGCATCGTCGAATTGCGGCTCGCCCGGCCGCCGGTGAATGCGCTGAACCCCGCCCTTTGCGTCGAGCTGCGTAACGCAATCCACTCGGCGGTCGCGGGCGGCGCGCGGGGCATCGTGCTGTCGTCCGCATATCGACCCGATGCGCCCACCGTGTTCTCCGCGGGCCTTGATGTCCCGCATCTGCTGTCCCTGGGCGACGATCGCGACCGCCTGCGCGAAGCATGGGAATCGTTCTTCGATGTCGCGCGCGCGCTTGCCGGTGCGCCGGTGCCGGTCGCGGTGGCCATGCCGGGGCATGCGCCGGCCGGGGGCTGTGTGCTCGCGCTGTGCTGCGACTACCGCGTCATGGCGACCAGTCCCGATCCGTCGCGCCCCTTGCGCATCGGCCTCAATGAAACCCAGGTGGGCCTCGCGGTTCCGCCCGGCGTGCAGCATCTGCTGCGCAGGGTCGTCGGTGCGCACCGTGCCGAGCGGCTGCTGGTCGCGGGCGAGATGGTCGATAGCGAGCACGCGTTGCGGATTGGCCTGGTCGACGAACTGGCACCGATCGATGTCGTCGTCGAACACGCGCTCAAATGGCTGCAGGGCACGCTCGCGCTACCTGCCGATGCGATGCTCCAGACGCGTGCCATCGCGCGTGCCGACATCGTGCAGGCGCTCGAGCCGGCCAACATCGTGCTGGATCGCTTCCTCGACGCCTGGTATGCGCCAGGCACCCAGCAAGCACTGCACGCGCTGGTCGCGCGACTGCGCAAGTAACGCGATGCCGCAGCGGCGGGCTCAGCCGCCTGTCGCCACCGGTCGCGCGGGATCGTCGATCCATCCGCTCCACGAACCGGTGAACAGGCGCGCGCCTGGCAGCCCTGCATGTTCCATCGCAAGCAGATGGTGGCAGGCCGTCACGCCGGAGCCGCACATGACGACCACCTCGTTGGCAGGCGTGTCGCCAAGCAGGGCCTTGAACTCCGATGCCAGCTCGTCGGCAGGCTTGAACTGTCCGTCTCGCAGGTTCTGCGCGTACGGGCGGTTGATCGCACCCGGCACGTGCCCTGCCACACGGTCGAGCGGCTCCACTTCGCCGCGGAAGCGCTCGGCGGCGCGCGCATCGACCAGCGTGCCACCGCTCGCAAGATGAGCTTGGACCTGCTCTGCGTCCAGCAGTCGCGAGGGCTCGAATCCGGCCGCGTAGTGCGACGGTTCCGCTGCAGGCATCGCGGTGTCGACCGGCAGACCCATCGCTGTCCATCGCGCCCATCCGCCATCGAGCACGGCCACCTTGCGATGGCCGAGCGCCTTGAGCAGGAACCATGCGCGCGCCGCCGCGAGTGCTCCGTCGCCCGCGTCGTACACGATGACCTGGTGGCCAGGCGAGATGCCCCAGCGCTGCAGCGCCTGGGTGACCGACGCGGCGTCCGGCCAGGGGTGGCGTCCGGCGTGCGTCTTCGAGTGATCGGTGAGGTCGCGGTCCAGATCGGCATGACGCGCGCCGGGAATATGGCCGGCCCTGAACGCTGCCTCTCCCGCTGCGCGATCGGATAGCTGCACGCGGGCGTCGAGTACCACCACGTCATCGCGCTCGAGCGCCGCATGCAGCTGCTCGGCCGATACAAGCGTCGTCCATTCCGTCATCGTGCATCCTCCAACCGTTGGCGCAGGTTGAGCAGCATAGAAGCTGTCGCGCCCCAGATGCGATGCGTCGGGTAACGGTATTCCCAGACGCTGCGGGATCGGCCCGCCACCGTGATCGCGAAAGATGTCAGGTGAGCCGGGTCCAGCAGGTAGGCGAGCGGCACCTCGAATGCTTCGGCGACTTCATCCGGATCCGGACGCGCACGGTAATCCGGTGACAGCAGCGCGACCACGGGCATTACGCGGAAGCCAGTGATGGTCGAGAGCGGATCGAGGAAACCCAGCGGCGCCACCAGTTCCGCGCCGATATCCAGCTCCTCGCGCGTTTCCCGCAGCGCGGCCGCGACGGCGTCACGGTCACCCGGGTCGATACGGCCGCCGGGAAAACTCACCTGACCCGCGTGATTGCGAAGAGTGTCGTTGCGTCGCGTCAGCAGCACGTGTGTGCCCTGCGCACGCGGGACCAGCCCGACCAGCACGGCCGCCTCCTGCAGCGCAGCGCCATGCGGCAGGACATCGGCGAGTTCGGCGTGATTCCAGCCCTGGCCAACGGGCGGTCGACCCAGCGGATGCAGCGCGCGCTGCAGGACCGCGCGATCGGGTTCGAGGGCGATCACCCCTCGCGCCGGGCTTCACGCAGCGGCAGCACCGTTTCCATGAACTGCTGCCGTTGGCCATCGCTGAGCTGGCTCCAGCATGCGATTTCGCTGCCCGTGCGATGGCAGCCTTCGCACAGGCCTTCGTCGTCGAGACGGCAGATGCCGATGCATGGCGACAGGATGGCTCGGACTGGACTGTTCATGACAATGGCGCTTTGTGGAGAGCCTAAAAAAATTGCGCCGGCAATGCCGGCGCAACGGGGACAACAGAAACCGAAAGCAGCCGCTTACTTGACGCTGACCAGCTTGATCTCGAACTGGACCGCCATGTTTGGCGGAACGCCCGTGCGCGGGTCGGCGCCATACGCCTTGTCGGACGGCAACGTGACTTCCCACTTCGAACCGGCCGGCATCTGCAGCAGCACTTCGCGCATCGCGGGCATTTCGACTTCGCTGACCTTCACGGCCGGGATGTCCTGCGCCGGACGCGCCTGCGCCGGACGCTCGCCGAACGCGAATGGACCCGCGACCTGCAGCTGGACCGTGCTCGCCTGCGTCGGCTTCGCGCCGTTACCGGCCTCGACCACGCGGTACTGCACGCCGCTCGGCAGGCTCTTCACACCCGACTTGCCCTTGTTCGCGGCGAGGAACGTGTCGCTCTTCGTCTTGTTGGCGGCAGCGGCCTTCTCCCACTCGGCCTTGGCCTTTTCCTGCTGGCGCTTCTGCATGTTCTGCAGCGCGGTACGCAGCTGGTCGACCGGGACGCTCGGCTGCTTCTTGCCGTAGCCTTCCTGCAGGCCCTTGATCATCGAGTTGATGTCGATTGCCTCGCCGCTCTCGGTCGCATTGCGGCCCAGGTCATATCCCAACGCGTAGCTCAGCTTGCCCTTCTCGGACGTGGTGTCCTGCGCGACCACCTGGCCGGAGGTAAAGACAAGCGCCGTCACAGCGACGGCAATCAGGCGCAACTTCATTCGATGGAATCTCCACAGGAGTAGCGGCCGGCCATGCCGTCCGCAGGGAATGCGCATCGGGCGTCAACCCCGAGTGGCGCGCTAGGATAACGGCGGTACCGCTTAACCGCCACTGACGTCCTGGGCTCTGACCGCGATCCGTTGCCCGAGTTCCGCGGACGCACCAGCGCCCGACTTCCCGTTCACTTTGCACGAGCCTTCAATGTCCGAGACCCCCGCCGCCGCTTCCGAATCCCCTGTTCTTGTCCAAGACCGCGATGGTGTGCGGATCGTCACCGTCAACCGGCCGGACAAGCTCAACGCATTGAATGCGGCCACGCTGGATGCGCTGCATGCGGCGTTTTCGGCGGCCGCGAGTGAGCCGTCCGTGCGCGCGATCATCCTCACCGGTGCCGGCCCGAAGGCATTCGTCGCCGGTGCGGACATTGCCGAGATGAACAGTCTGACGCCGGTCCAAGGGCGCGATTTCTCGCTGCGCGGCCAGCGCATGATGCGCGGCGTCGAAAAGCTGCCCAAGCCCGTCATCGCGATGGTCAACGGCTTCGCACTCGGCGGTGGGCTCGAACTCGCGATGTGCTGCCATCTGCGCATCGCCAGCGACACCGCAAAGGTCGGCCAGCCCGAG
>CADCUA010000475.1 GCA_902805755.1 uncultured Lysobacter sp. | reverse complement strand
CGTGTGCCTGTAGAACGTTGCTTCGAAGTCCACGCGCTTCGCGATCGACGAGTCCTCGAGGAACGACGGGCTCCACACGAAGCCTGCGGAGAAGCTACGCGAGCGCTCCGGCTCCAGGTTCGGGTTGCCGCCCGCGTCCACACCGATCTGCGGGTCGAACTGCGTCTGGCCCGGCGCGACGCCGAGTGCGGTGCAGTTCGCCGCGTTCGCGGCAAAGCCCGCGCCAAGGCAGGGATCGACGATCTGCGCATCGAAACGCTGCTGGGATCCGAACAGCTCGCCGATGGTCGGCGCACGGAAACCTTCGGCATAGGTGCTGCGCAGCACCAGCTCGTCAATCACCTGCCAGCGCAGGCCGATGCGCGGCACGAACTCACCGCCGAATGTGGAGTAATCCGAGTAGCGCCCGGCCAGGTTGAGGTCCAGCCGCTTGCCCCACCCCGAATTGGCCATCAGCGGCACGTCCAGCTCGAGGTAGACCTCGTTGACGTCGTACTCGCCGCGCGTCGGAAGCGACGGCACACCGTTGTACTCGCCAGCCACCGTCTGCGGATCGGGATCGTACGAGCCTTCGTACTTGCGGTATTCGTAACCAGTGGCGAACGACATCGGGCCAGCCCACAGGTCGAGCAGCTCACCGGACACATTCGCCGTGGCCAGGCTCAGGCGGTTCTCGCTGCGATCGCGGAATACCGGGCTGATGTAGGCAAGCATCGCCGGGGTAATGGTATTGAAACCGAAGATGTCCAGCGGCGTGCAGCCAGGCGTCGCGGCGCAGATCGCCGGATCGCCAAGCGCGATCGAGATGTTACGCGCGTTATAGCTGCCGAGGTTTTCCTGCTCGGCTTCATTGCGACCATGGGCGAGGTTGACGTCCCAGAACCAGGTGCGCTGGCCGACGTCGAACGTGCTCTCCAGGCCGGTGCCGAAGTACATCGTGTCGACTTCCTGCTCGAAGCGGCGCGGGCCGCCTTCGATCGGGCGACGACGGATCGTCGCGACGTTGCCTCCTGGACGGCCGTCAAGCGTGACGCCGAACGGATTGAACGGGTGATTGGCCGGAATCACGATATTCGCAGCGAAGTCGGTGCCGGCGCCGGGGCCCAGATCGATCGGCTCGGGCGCAGCCTGGTTCAGCGACTTGCGGCGGTTGAGGAGTGCGCGCGTATACCACGTGGTGCCCGGCGCGATGTCCATGCGGAACTGGCCGAAGATGCCGGCGCGCTCGTTCGGCGTGAGCAGCAGGTTGAACGGCGCGTAGTTGAACGCGTCACGGGCGCCCGACCAGCAGCGGAAACCGTCCGGGCGGTCCAGGCCTGCATTCGCGCCGGTGCAGCCAGGCAGCGTCGGGTCATAGACCGGATTGGCCAGCGTGGGATCAGTGGTCAGGTCAACCGCAGCGCCCGTGCGCGGATCCGTGAACCGGAAACGTCCACCCGGCACGCGCGAGCTGCCCAGCGCAAGTCCGGTGCCGAACACCGGCTCGCGGCTGCGCTCGCGGTCGATCGACGCAACTTCCTGCTGGTCCTGGTAACTCGCACCGATGAACCAGCTCGCGGTATCGCTCGAGCCACCCCAGGCAATATCGACGCCCGTGGTCTGCCCGTCGCCCGGCTCGTACTGGCCATAGTTCAGGCTCAGCTGCGCGCCTTCAAAATTGCGGCGCGTGATGATGTTGACGACACCGGCGATCGCATCGGAGCCGTATAGCGAGGATGCGCCGTCTTCCAGCACTTCGATGCGGTCGACGATCGCCAGCGGAATGGTGTTCAGGTCGACCGCCGAGCCCACGCCGGATGCGGATGACTCGTTGACCCAGCGCTGGCCATCGACAAGCACGAGCACGCGCTTCGTGCCGAGGTGACGCAGGTTGATCGTGGTCGAACCGGCGCCGGCGCCGCCGCCGTCCGGCGGGAAGCCGTCATTGCCCGACGCGTTGCGGGTGCGATTGAAGCCCGAGCCTGCGCCCGTGATCTGCTGCAGCACGTCACCGACGGACGTCAGGCCCGTGCGCTCGATGTCCTCGCGCGTGACCGAATGCACCGGCACCTGCGTCTCCACGTCGGCGCGGCGGATGCGGCTACCCGTTACCGTCACGGCATCGAGCGTGGTCGGCGAATCGGTAGCAGGTGCGGGCGCGTCCTGCGCTGCGGCGAGGCCGGGCAGACTGAGCAACAGCGATAACTGGACGGCTTTCGCCAAGGCGTGGCGGCGCAACACGTTCATCGACTTCTCTCTCCGTAGAAATACCGAAATGTGAATAGGGGCAGCGCGCCGGACCTTGTCTCGGCGTCATGAGGTTGTAAACAATTCATGAATCATCCACAAGCGCCAAAGGTGTCGCGACGCGTCATCAACTGCCCATCCACAGCGCGATCGCGACGCAAACCAGGAAGCCGGCGAATACTCGTTTGAGCGTCGGACCGCTGAGCCGATGGGCCAGGCGCGTGCCGTACGGCGCTGCAAACACAGACGCAGCGGCCACGGCGATCGCCGCGGGCAGATAGACATACCCGAGCGCATGGTCAGGCAGGGCGCCGGCCGGTGCGTGCAGCGCATAGCCGAGTGCGCTGGAAAGGCCGATCGCAACACCGCAGGCGGATGACGTGCCGACTGCGCGCACGGGTGCGACCCCGCGCCACACCAGCAGCGGCACCGTCATGCTGCCGCCGCCAATCCCCACGACGGCCGACACCGCACCGATGCCCACGCCGGCTGCGCTGATCGCAGGCCCCTGTGGCACCGGCGAAGCGGAGCCGGCATCCCGTGGACGCGAGAAAAGAAGCTGCGCCGCGGCGATCAGGCAATACGCGGCGACCAGCCCGCGCAGCACGTCGCCGTCGATGCGTACGGCCACGCCACTGCCGAGCCAACCACCCAGCACCAGCCCCGGCACCATCCACTTCACCGTGGACCAGAGCACGCTGCCGCGTCGCGCATGCGCGCGGGCCGACGCTGCGGCCGTCAGCACGATGCTCGCAAGCGAACTGGCGAGCGCGGCATGCATGGCCGCTTCGACGGGCACGCCGACGGTCGGCAACAGCCACGCCAACGCCGCGACCAGGACCAGGCCGCCACCGACACCGAGCAACCCGGCGAGGATGCCGGCCACCACGCCGAGCAGGACGAACATCACGACTGCCGCGACCATGCCGCTTCCTTGTGTGTTGACTGAACCGATGAGCCGATGGATGCGATGCACACGCGCCGCTCACACCGAACGTTCATGCACGCTGGCTATAGTCGCGCGATGCCATTGCGCCTTCGTTCGCTCGCCATCGTACTGGCCGCCTTCACCACTGGCACCTTTACCAGTGCATGCGCGCAGGACCGTTCGCGCGCAAATGCCCAGGCCGCCACCTACGGCCCCGCCGTAACGCCGCCACCGCTGGCGACGCGTTCGGTCGTGCCGGATGCGCAGTTGCCACGCGTACGTGCAGCGCTCGAAGCCGCCGAGCGCGGCACGCTGCGGCCTGCGGATTTCAGCGACATCGCATCGCATCCGCTGTATGCGTGGGTGGAATACGCCGACCTGCGCCGCAACATCGATACGCTCCAGCCTGCACAGGCGCAGACGTTCCTTGCGCGACAGGGCGGCCGTGCGGCCGGCGAGGCCTTCCGTGAAGCGTGGCTCGCCTCACGCGCACGCAGCGAGGACTGGGCCGGCGTGCTGGCCGCATGGCAGCCTTCGCGCGCGAATTCGCTTGAACGCAATGTCGGGTTGCGATGCGCGCAGCTTCGCGCGCGCGATGCACTCGGACGTGGTGATGCGGCATGGGTCGGTGAAGCCCAGGCATTGTGGCGCGAGAGCGCGACCTCGTTGCCCGGCAACTGCGATGCGGTGATCGACGCACTTGCCGCGAAAGGCGGCCTGCCACCCGCGCTGCGCTGGGCGCGCATCGACGCGGCCGCGAACGAAGGGGCACCGGGCGTGATGCGCAGCGCCGCACGCGGCCTGCCGCCTGCCGATGCCGCGCTGGCGTCGGATTACGCCGCGTTTATCGAAGCCGTGCACGAACGCGCGCTTGCATGGCCGAAGACCGAGCGCAGCCGCCGCATGGCCTCGCACGGGCTTGCACGCCTCGCGAAATCCGCACCGGACCTCGCGGAGGCGCAGCTTCCGAAATACGCGAACGCTCTTGGCTTTACCGAAGAAGACCGTGGCCGCGTGCTGTACCAGATCGCACTGTGGACCGTGGCGTCATACGAGCCCGCGTCCGCGCGACGCCTCGCCGCCGTGCCGGCGTCGGCCTATGACGCGCGGCTGCACGAGTGGCGCACGCGCGAGGCAATGGCGCGCTCGGACTGGGCCGGCGCACTGGCCGCGATCCGCGCGATGGGCGCCGTGCAGCGCAGCGATTCGCGCTGGCAGTATTTCGAGGCACGCCTGACCGAGCGCCTCGGCGACAAGGCGGCAGCCGAACGGCTGTATCGTGAAGCGGCGACGAAGCCGGAATTCCACGGTTTCCTCGCGGCCGACCGGCTCGACCAGGTCTATGCGCTGTGCCCGTGGATGCCGACGGACACCGGGCTTGAGCGCACAGCGGTCGCAAACGATCCGGCGATCGTGCGCGCGATGGGCCTGCACCGGCTTGGCCGCGATGGCTGGGCGGTGCGCGAGTGGGACGAGGCGCTTGTCCGCTTCACCGATGCGCAGCGGCGCCTGGCCGTCGACGTGGCGCAGGATCATGGCTGGTTCGACCGCGCGGTGTTCTCGCTGGGCAAGAAGGACCCGAGCGAGCTGCGCCTGTACCACCTGCGCTTTCCGCTGCACCACGATGCCGCGATCCGCCGTGAATCGGCGCGCAACCGCGTGGACCCGGCCTGGGTCGCTGCCGAGATCCGCGCTGAAAGCATCTTCAACCCGACCGCGCGTTCGAGTGCGAACGCGATGGGCCTGATGCAGGTGCTCCCTGGCACGGGCCAAGCCGTGGCGCAGCGCATCGGCATGCCGTGGCGCGGCGCCGAGAGCCTGTTCGAGCCTGACACGAACATCGCGCTCGGCACCGCGTATCTGCGCCAGTTGCTGGACCAGTACGGCGCCGGCCAGACCTATCTTGCGATTGCCGGTTACAACGCGGGCCCGGCACCACTGAATCGCTGGAAGAGCCAGCGTCCCGGCATGGACCCGGACTTCTGGATCGAGACGATCAGCTACAAGGAAACGCGCGATTACGTCGCGCGCGTGCTCGCTTTCAGCATGATCTACGACTGGCGCCTCAACGGCGATGCGCTGAACCTCAGTGACCGCCTGCTCGGCCGGCTCGAGGGCCCGCGCAAGCGCTTCGCATGTCCCGCCGCCGCGCAGGACGCCGCACTGCTGCCTGCGCCGCCGCCAGCGACCTCGAAGCCTGCGCGCAAACGCGGCCGTTGACGCAGGCGCAATCAGCAACCGCGCGTGCTGCATGCGCGACAATCGGCGGCACCTTCCATCCGGAGCGCGCAATGGCACTGCTCGATACCCTGCTCGGTCACGCCGGCGAAACCCCGATCGAACGCATCGCCGAGGAATTCGCACCGCTGCTCGCGCCCGGTGAAACGCTTGCGCGTGCGTTCGTGCTGGTGCGCGACCTCATGGTGTTCACCGACCGCCGCGTGCTGCTGGTCAACAAGCAGGGCGTCACCGGGCGCAAGGTCGAATACTTGAGCATTCCGTACCGCAGCATCACCATGTTCGCGCTGGAGACCGCGGGACATTTCGATCTCGAAGCCGAGCTGCGCCTGTGGATCTCGGGCCAGCCCGCGCCGATCGAACGCAGCCTGGGACGCGACAGCGGCGCGACGGCGATCATCGCGTTGCTGGCGGGCCACGCGCCGCGATGAAAACGTATCTGGTCGGCGGCGCGGTGCGTGATGCGCTGCTGGGCCTGACACCGGGCGACCGCGATTACGTCGTGGTGGGCGCGACGCCCGAGGCGATGCTGCAGGCGGGGTTCAAGCCGGTCGGACGGGATTTCCCGGTGTTCCTGCACCCGAAGACGGGCGAGGAATACGCACTCGCACGCACCGAGCGCAAATCCGGTCGCGGCTATCGCGGCTTCGTCGTCGATGCCGATCCGTCGGTCACGCTCGAGGACGACCTGCTGCGCCGCGACTTCACGATCAATGCGATCGCGCGCGAATTGTGCGAGGACGGCAGCGAAGGCGCACTTGTCGATCCGCATGGTGGCGCACGCGACATCGAAGCGCGCGTGTTGCGGCACGTGGGCCCGGCATTCGTCGAGGATCCGCTGCGCGTGCTGCGCGCCGCACGCTTCATGGCGCGCCTCGCGCCACTGGGCTTCACCGTCGCGCCGGAGACGATGGCGCTGATGCGCCAGATGGCCGCGTCCGGCGAACTTGCCGACCTGGTGCCCGAACGCGTGTGGCAGGAGTTGCGCCGCGCAGTCGCGAGCGCGAAGCCTTCGGCATTCTTGCGCACGCTGCACGAGTGCGGCGCGCTCGCGGTGGTGCTGCCGGAAATCGAAGCCCTGTATGGCGTGCCGCAGCGCGCTGAATACCACCCGGAAGTCGATACCGGCGTGCATGTGGAAATGGTCTGCGACATGGCCGCGCAGCTCGCACCGGGCGACGACCTCATCGGCTTTGCCGCGTTGACGCA
>CADCUA010000474.1 GCA_902805755.1 uncultured Lysobacter sp. | reverse complement strand
CGCTCGGCGCGTTATTTCTGCTCAAGCCGCTTGTCGCCCGGCTGCAGCTTGAGCGCGTCGGGTATGTGGCCCTGCTTCTACTACTTATGAGCGCTTGGGTGTCGGCGACTGCGGCGTGGGCACTCATGCAAGGACTTTCCCCGATAACCAGCGAAAACTGGTCATCGCTGATGTGGCGCGTCACGGGCATCACCCTTGCGGTAGGTGTACCCGGGCTCGCTGCATTCCGGGCGCATTGGTTGGCGCAACAGCTCATGCTGCGCGCCAAACAGGCCGAACTGGAATCCCTCCAAGCCCGAATCCGCCCGCACTTCCTCTTCAACACGCTCAACACCGGCGCAGCGCTGGTGCATCAGCGCCCCGAGGAAGCCGAACGACTGTTGCTGGATCTCGCCGACCTGTTCCGAGCCGCACTCGCGGGTCCGCGGGAGATACCGCTGGAAGAGGAGTTGTCGCTGGCTCGCCGGTATCTTGAAATCGAATCGCTGCGATTCGGCGAGCGCCTACGCGTCGAATGGCAACTGCCGCGGGAGATCCCGGATGTGACGGTGCCCGCACTGTCCATCCAACCGCTCGTGGAAAACGCGATCCGCCACGGCGTAGAGCGCGTGCCTCACGGCGGGCGCGTCGAGATCTCGCTTACGACGACTGCGGAGAACGTGGTCGTCCGAATCAGCAATCCCCTGGTGCTGTCGGACATGCAGCAGCCGGTCAGTCACCGCGTCGGCCTCAATGCATCGCAGGCGCGCATCGAGGCGTTGACCGGTGGACGCGGAAGCGTCCAGACCGGTCGGCAGGGCGAACTCTATGTTGCAACCGTCCGCCTGCCGCTTGACACGCCGGCTTCAGGAAGCCGGCGCAAGCTCGCCTGACGGCTCGGACGCGACGACGCGATAGCACGGCCGGTACGAGCCCGCGATTTTCATGCGGCGCTGCTCGACGAAAGCACGCAGCAACGCATCGAGAGACTCCATCATGTCGGCGTCGCCGCGGATCAGGAACGGCCCGCCTTCCTCGATGCGCTTGATGCCTTCTTCCTTGACGTTGCCGGCGACGATGCCGGAAAACGCGCGGCGCAGGTCGGCCGCAAGCTCGTGCGGCTTGCGCCCGTGGCGCAGGTCCAGCGCCGCCATCTCTTCGTGCGTCGGGATGAAAGGCTGCTGGAACGCCAGCGGAATCTTGAGCGACCAGTTGAAGTAGAACGAGTCCTTCTGGACGATGCGGTGCTCGCGCACCTTGCGGATGCCGGCTGCCATGCGGGTTGCAACAGCGGCCGGGTCGCCGACGATGATCTCGTAACGCGACGTCGCGGCTTCGCCCAGCGTCAGACGCAGGAATCGGTCGATCTGCTCGAAATAAGGTGCGGAAGCGGTCGGGCCGGTGAGGATGAACGGGAACGGGACATCCTTGTTCTCTTCCTGCAGCAGCAGGCCGAGCAGATACAGGATTTCCTCCGCCGTGCCGACGCCGCCCGGGAAGACAATGATGCCGTGCGTGATGCGGACAAACGCCTCCAGGCGCTTTTCGATGTCCGGCATGATCACCAGGTGGTTCACGATCGGGTTCGGCGATTCGGCCGCGATGATGCCGGGCTCGGTAATGCCGATGTAACGCATGCTCTTCTTGCGCTGCTTGGCGTGCGCGATCGTCGCGCCCTTCATCGGCCCCTTCATCGCGCCCGGGCCGCAGCCCGTGCAGATGTCGATGCCGCGCAGGCCGAGCTCGTAACCGACCTGCTTGGTGTACAGGTATTCGTCGCGATTGATCGAATGGCCGCCCCAGCACACGACGAGGTTCGGCTCGCTCGGCTGCAGGATGCGCGCGTTGCGCAGCAGCCCGAACACCGAGTCCGTGATCCCGGCGCTTGCATCGAGATCAGCACAAGCCTGGTCGAGTTCGATCGCGGTGTACGCGAGGTCGCGCACTACCGCGAACAGCAGCTCGGCAACACCGCGGATGATCTCGCCATCGACAAACGCCATCGCCGGCGCACCGACGAGATCGATGCGCACGCCGCGGTCCTGCTGGTGTACCTGGATATCGAAGTCCGGATAAAGCTCGCGCGCCGCACGCGGGTCATCGGACGCACTCCCGCTGGTCAGCACCGCGAGCGCGCAACGGCGCAACAGTTCATGCATGCCGCCGGCGGATGCGTCGCGCAGGCGCGCCACTTCGGCGCGAGACAGGATGTCCAGCCCGCCACGCGGGTAGATCTGTGCGTTGACGGTGGGAAGGCTGGTGGTAATGGCTGGGGTCATT
>CADCUA010000473.1 GCA_902805755.1 uncultured Lysobacter sp. | reverse complement strand
CTCTCCGTTCCGTCTGGTCTATGCCTGAAGCGTGCCGAGCAACATCGCGCCGACTGCGAAAGGAAGCGTGGCCTACGCAGGGACGGTTCCGATCAGAAGCGAGAGGTCGACCTTGACTGAACCGCCCGATCAAAGAAGCGGACATTCACCCATCACGCGTCAGCACGTCATGTGCTGCTTTCCAGCGTCAACGCGCGGGGATGCCTCAGACCGGGTTGGCTTGGCTGCGATCCCGACCGTGCCGAAGGCAGCGTTGCAGAGGGATTTCGAACACGATCCTCCGGCCTTCGCGTAACGGTCGCATGTATCGATTCACGTAAGGCCCCGGTATCGCGCGTGAACGGCCGCGACCGCCTCGGCGTCTACACTCGTGTCCTGCCTCAACGCCAACGACAGGACGTATCAATGGACTTGAAGCATATGGCGCCGCTTCTGGCGCTTGCCCTCACGGCGTGCAGCCAGTCGGAGATCCCGACCGCCGACGACGCGATCGCGGCCCAGCCAGGTCCACGTGGCACGGTCTGGCACCTGACGGATGTACGCGCGACGGACGATGCGCTGCTGGTCAGTTTCCAGGTGCGTGGGCCACGTGGTCAACGCACCAGTGCATGGCTCGATGTCGACGGCATACACCTGATCGACGACACGGCGTCGGTCCGCTACGGCCTGCTCGACGGCGTCGACGGTGAAGCTCTCGCCTCCAGCGCCAAGGGCGACAACCTGCAGATTTCGGTGGAATCGGATGCCGACACGCCGGTGTGGATGAAGTTCCCACTGCCACCCGCGGGCAGCCGCACCGTTTCGATCACCTTGCCCCGCGTCGGCACCTTTGATGGCGTGGCCATCGAGCGCTGACGCATCAATAACCTTTCTGTCGGCAACCTGCCGCTACGTCTGTCCAAGGATTGACCCATGACCCATCGCACGCTAGTCGCCACCCTGGCCATCGCGGGCCTGCTGTCCGCCTGCAACCGCGAGCAGCCGTCTGACCCGGCGGCGATCCAGAGCGCTCCCACGAGCGCCCCCGCCAGTGCCGCGCCGGCTTCCAATCCGGTGGTGACGACCGCCGACACCGCAACGCCCGTCGCCAATGGCGCTGGCACGATCATGGCGCAGCCCGGTCCAGACGCCAGCACCTGGGAGCTCAAGAAGGTGCACGTCACCGGCAACCTGCTGACCGCGCAGTTCTACGTGCGCCCGGCGGTCAAGGACGACATCACCTACCACGGCGACATCGCCGACATCAGCATGGTCGACGACGCGACTTCGCAGCGCTATGGCGTGGTCAAGGACCAGTCCGGCAACGCATTGGTGTCCGATCTGTCGGGCAGCAATCTGCGTGTAAGTACCTCCACGGACGAGGCAGCCAACGTGTGGGTCAAGTTCGCGGCCCCGCCGGCCACCAGCCGCACCGTGTCGATTACGCTGCCCGAAGTCGCACCCTTCGACGGTGTCGCGGTGACCCGATGAGGTCGGGCGGCCTCCTGCTGGCGGCTTGCCTGGCTTGCGGCTGCTCACAAGCTCCGGAGCCGCCAACTGCTCAGACGGCGTCCGATGCTCCGCAGCGCGACCCTCGTCTGGACGTCGCTCCCGCGGCGAGCCAGCAACCGGGGCAGCGGCTGAGTGGGACGATGTCGCCGCTGCGCGCTGATGCCAGTGGCATCGCCAGTGGCGCGAGCGCAGTCAGCGGTACCGTTTCGCCGCTGCAGGGCCTGGTCGATGCACTCGGCGGACAGTTGGTGGGCAATGAGATCCGCATTCCACTGCCTGCCGACACCCTGTTCGAATTCGACAAGGCCGACGTGCTCCCGGCTGCCGAAGGCAACCTGCGCCTGCTGGCTGAGCTCATCGGCAAGACAGATGGCCTCGTGGAGCTGCGCGGGTACACCGACGCCAAAGGCGATGACGCCTACAACCTGGCCTTGTCCAAGCGGCGCGCCGACGCCGTCCGCGCCTGGCTGGCCGTAAACGGCGTACCGGCTTCGCGCTTGCAGTCGACGGGCCTTGGCGAGGCCGACCCGATCGCCCCCAATACACTCCCGGACGGCGGCGACGATGAAGCCGGCCGTGCCAAAAACCGGCGCGTGATCGCGGTGATTCCGACCGCGGCAGCGACCACCGAGTAGGCGGCTGTCGTTACGTCCGCTGGAACCCCACGCAAGCTCGCAGTTGGTAGGTGAGGGGGCTTCGACGACGTCAGCTGTCCAGACGCTGCCCTGGACCGCATTGGCGGTCACAATGGGATGGCTCACCTCTGGGT
>CADCUA010000472.1 GCA_902805755.1 uncultured Lysobacter sp. | reverse complement strand
CCAGCATCGTTGACCCGAAGGTCGCCGAATGCGCGTCTGATAAGACGATCAGCCGGCCGTATTTCGAGTGCATGGTGGCGGCGAAGACGCTCGACCAGTCACGCAGTTGCATCGAGGCCGAGCGCGCGCGCCGATAGCCGCGAACGTGCGCCGGTCTGCGAACTGCGGGTACGTCAGCGCATTTCCGAAATTCCAGTCAGCGCGACGGTCGGTGTGTGTGTTGGACACGGGCATTCAATGCGGCCTGACTTCATCGCGGCACGCGGTCTACGCACCCGCATCGATCACTGCAGCCGCGGATCCATGCGCGCACGCAGTGCATCGACCAGCGTGTTGATCGCCACGATCAGCGCGCCGACGACCAGCACCACGCCGAGCACGAGCGTGTAATCGCGGTTGAGTGCGCCCTGCACGAAGTAGCGCCCCATGCCGGGGATGCCGAACACCTGCTCGACCACGGCCGAGCCGGTGACGACGTTGATCAGCGCCGGCGACAGCCATGCGACGACCGGCAGCATCGCCGGCCGCAGCGCATGCGCGAACAGCAGGCGTGCTTCGGAAAACCCGCGCGCACGCGCTGCACGCAGGTATTCGGCCGACAGCGTCTCCAGCATCGACGCGCGCGTCAGGCGCGCGCAGTACGCGATGTTCGGCAGCGCGAGCGCGATCACCGGCAGCACGAGGTTCGATGCTTCCCCCCAACCGCCGGCGGGCAGCCAGTGCAGCGTAACCGCGAACAGCAGGATCAACAGCGGCGCGGCGACGAACTTCGGCACCGCAAGCCCGAGGCCGGCGATGAACATCAGCGCGCGATCCACCGGCTGGCCGGCGCGCAGCGCGGCCCAGATGCCGAGCGGGATGCCGAAGCCCAGCGCGAGCAGCAACGCGAGCCCGCCGTTGAGCGCCGACACCGGCAGTGCCTGCGCGATCATCTGGTTGACCGTGTAGTCGGGGTACTGGAACGACGGCCCGAGGTCGCCGCGCGCGACGTCGCCCAGCCACGCCGCGTATTGCGCGGGCAGCGGACGATCCAGGCGGTACTGCGCGGCGAGCGCGGCCTGCACCTCGGGCGGCGCGGCCTTCTCGCTGTCGAACGGCCCGCCAGGCGCCGCGCGCAGCAGCACGAAGCACAGCGTCGCGAGCAGCCACAGTGTCAGCAGCGCTTCGAATGCGCGCGCGGCAATGCGCTTCATGCGTCGACCTCGGGACCGGAGGCAGCGATGTGCGCCCGCATGATGCAGGCGGCCGGCTGCGCGCCAGCCGGCCGGTGCATCGCGCGTTGATGTTCATCGCAGGCCTCCGGCTTGCGGCACCAAAGTCCGTCGCCGCGCCGCTGCTGATCCTGCTGTTCCACGTGCAGACGCGCGTCGCAGTCGCGCCCCGCATCAACGATGGATGCAGTCGCATTCATCGAGTCGGTCCGTCCAGCGACAGCCAGCGGCTCGCATGACGATCCAGCGCATTGCCTTGGAAGCCACGCACGCGCGGGTCGACCAGATGCTTGGAGGTGTAGAAATACAGCGGGATCACCGCATCGTGCGCAAGCAGGCGCGTTTCCGCCGCATGCAGCCAGGCATTGCGCGCGGCCTCCGAGCGCGCAGCATCGGCGCGCGCGAGGCGCTCACGGAACCCCGCATCGTCGTAACCGGTCCAGTTGAGCGGGCCGTCACTGCCGAATGCGGCGAGGAAGTTGCGCGCATCCGGGACATCGGCGATCCAGCCGCCGCGGAACACCTGCGTGATCACGCGCTGCTTGCGATTGCCGACGAAGACTTTCCACTCCTCATTGCGCAGTCGCACGTTGATGCCCAGCACCTCGCGCCACATTGCGGCGACCGCGAGTGCGAGCCGCCGATGCGGCGTGGACGTGTTGTAACGCAGCTCCAGCACCAGAGGCTTTGCACGCGAATACCCCGCGGCGCGATACAGCGCGCGTGCACGCGCTTCGCGCTGTGCCTGCGGCAACGCGGCCCATGGCGCCCGCGCCGGTGTGTAGCCGGCAATGCCGGGCGGCACCACGCCGTGGGCCGGCGTTTCGCCGAAGCCGGTGATGTGCCGCGTCAGGCGGTCGCGATCGACCGCGAGTGACAACGCCTGCCGCAGCGCGTGCGTGCGCTGCGCGCATTGCATCGGGCGAGCTTGATCGCAATCGCCACCGAACGGCTCGCGCGTCAGGTTGTAGCCGAACCAGAACGCGCCGAGGTAAGGACTGACGTGCAGCTGCGTGCCGAAGCGCTTTCGCAAGGCCGCCAGCGGCTGCGGCGGCACGGTCTCGGTGATGTGCAGATCGCCAGCGGCGAAGCGCTGCAGCTCGGCGGCCGCGTCCTCGGTCACGTGGTAGCGCACGCGCTCGATCGCGACCGACGGCGCGGCGAAGAAATGCCGATTGCGCACGACCTGCAGGTTCGCCTGCGGGGTCCAGGCCTCCAGCCGGTAGGCGCCGTTCGACACCAGCCGGCCCGGCCGCGTGTGCTGGTTGCCATGCGCCTCGACGCCGGGCAGGTACACCGGGAACGCGATCGGCAACGTCAGCAGTGCCGGCAGCGATGCGCTGCGCGTGAGTTCGAACACGACCGTGCGCGCGCCCTTCGCCCAGACGCCGAGCGCACTCGGCGGCACACGCCCCGCCTGCACCGCCTGTGCATTGCGAAGCGCATCGAACAGCTCGCCGAACGGGGCCGCGGTCGCCGGCGCGAACGCGCGCTGGAAGCTCGCGACCACCTGCGATGCATCCAGTACCTCACCGTTGCTCCAGCGCAGTCCGTCGCGCAGCTCGAACGTCCACGTGCGCCCGTCCTTCGACACCGACCAGCGACGTGCAATACCGGGTACCAGCCGGCCCTGCGCGTCCTGCGTCACCAGGCCTTCGTACAGGTCACGCAGCACGTTGCCGCAGGCCACTTCCTGGCAGCGGTGCGCATCAAGCG
The DNA here is from genome assembly GCA_902805755.1 of uncultured Lysobacter sp. Lineage (GTDB taxonomy): Bacteria > Pseudomonadota > Gammaproteobacteria > Xanthomonadales > Xanthomonadaceae > Cognatilysobacter. The sequence continues at coordinate 3,682 of CADCUA010000472.1, read as the reverse complement.
TGGACGGCTCCGGGCCGTTGCCGCGCTCCAGCCGCGCATCCGCTCCTTGCGCCCATGCAGGCAGGCATGACAGCACCATGGCGGCAGCCAGTGCGCGCACGCATCGCGCGGATGGGAAACGGTCGGGCATCACCGGATTGTAGGCGACGCGATCGACCCGGCCGCTTGCCGCGCGCTTCGACGTTTCCAGTCACCAGGGGTGCATCCGCGCCACAGGTGCAACGCAGCAACGCGGCGGCGGTGGCTTCAACGTCTCATGCGCGCGCTAGACTTCGCGCCGGTAACGCGACGCCGCTCCGGCTGCACTGCGGCAATGCCGCCCATTCAAACCAGAGGTAGATCAGTGTCCGGTCCCAGTCAGGTCAACGAAACCCCCATCGAAGGACGGGACCAGCTGGTCGAATACCTCGCCTCCGGCGTGCGTGAGCCCTCGGACTGGAAGATCGGCACCGAGCACGAGAAGTTCGGCTTCCGCACCGATGACCTGCAGGCGCCGACATTCGACGGCGAGCGCGGCATCGAGGCGCTGCTCAAGGGCCTGCAGCAGTTCGGTTGGGAAGCGTGCGAGGAGCACGGCCGCGTGATCGCGCTGGTGCGCGACCAGGCCTCGGTGTCGCTGGAGCCGGCCGGCCAGCTGGAACTGTCGGGCGCGCCGCTCGAAAACCTGCATGAAACCTGCAGCGAAACGTCCAGCCACCTGCGCGAAGTGCGCAGCGTCGCCGAGCCGATGGGCCTGGGTTTTCTCGGCATGGGCTTCCAGCCCAAGTGGCGCCGCGACGACATGCCGTGGATGCCGAAGGGCCGCTACAAGATCATGCGCGAGTACATGCCCAAAGTGGGCACGCTTGGCCTGGACATGATGACGCGCACCTGCACGGTGCAGGTCAATCTCGATGTCGCGTCCGAAGCCGACATGGTGAAGAAGTTCCGCGTCGGCCTCGCGCTGCAGCCGGTCGCGACCGCGCTGTTCGCCGATTCGCCATTCACCGAAGGCAAGCCGAACGGCTACCTCTCCTACCGCTCGCACATCTGGACCGACACCGACGGCGGCCGCACCGGCATGCTGGATTTCGTGTTCGAGGACGGCTTCGGCTACGAGCGCTACACCGATTACCTGCTCGACGTGCCGATGTATTTCGTCTGCCGCGACGGCCATTACATCGATGCGAGCGGGCAGTCGTTCCGCGACTACCTCGATGGCCGCCTGCCGGCGTACCCGGGCGAGCATCCGACGCTGAAGGACTGGGCCGACCACAGCACCACCGCGTTCCCCGAAGTGCGGCTGAAGAAGTACCTGGAAATGCGCGGCGCGGACTCCGGCCCGTGGAGCCGCATCTGCGCACTGCCGGCGTTCTGGGTCGGCCTTCTGTATGACCAGACCGCGCTCGATGCCGCGTGGGACCTCGTGAAGGACTTCACCCGCGAAGAGCGCCATGCGCTGCGTGACGGCGTCGCGCGCCATGCGATGAAGCTGCCGTTCCGCAACGGCACCGTGCGCGACCTTGCGCAGCGCGCGCTGGAGATCTCCGCGCACGGTCTTGCCCGTCGCGCGCGGCTCAATGCGAACGGCGCTGACGAAACGATCCATTTGCAGACACTGATGGAATTCGTCGAAGCCGGCATCACCCCGGCCGAACGCAAGCTCGAACTGTTCCACGGCGCGTGGGGCGGCAACATCGATCCGGTGTTCCGCGAGTTCGCGTACTGAGTCCACGCCGAATCGTCATGTAACGCAGGTATGCCGACGCGGTAGCCTGCGCGCTTTGCCGCCTTGCGAGCCGTCCATGGCCGATACGTTCGACGAACCGCTGCGCGCGGTGAAATTCGCCGCCACCGACACGCTGCTGCGCGAGGACGTGAAGCTGCTCGGTGCCTTGGTGGGCGAGATCCTCGCCGACCAGCGCGGGCCGGAGTTCCTCGCCGAAGTCGAACGCCTGCGCCGTGCGGCGATCGCGCGACGCGAAACCGGTGCACCGGTGGCGGCGCTGGACGAGGTGATCGGCGCGGTCGATCCCGCGCAGGCCAGTGATCTGGTGCGCGCGTTTTCGACCTACTTCCAGGCGGTGAACATCGCCGAGCGCGTGCACCGCATTCGTCGCCGGCGCGATCACGAGCGCCAGGGCGACGGCGCGCAACCCGGCGGCCTGCGCGCGGTGCTGGGGGCGCTGGCCGGCGAAGGCGTCGCTGAGGGCGAAATGGCCGACGTGCTTTCGCGTCTGCGCATCGAGCCGGTCTTCACTGCGCATCCGACGGAAGCGGTGCGGCGCGCGCTGCTGGAAAAAGAGCGGCGCATCGTGTCGTGCCTCGTTGCCGACATCGACCGCGGCCGCACGCCGGCCGAACGTGCCGCCGACCGCGAGCGCATCCGCCTGGCGCTGACCGCGAGCTGGCAGACCGCGGACACGCCGCCCGCGCGGCCCAGCGTGAGCGACGAATTCGAACATGTCAGCTACTACCTGACCGACGTGCTGTATCGCGTGCTGCCGGTGTACTGCGAAGCGCTGGAAGCGGCGCTGCGCGAACACTTCCCCGGCGTGCTGCCGCCCGAGGCCGAGGCCTGCGCGCTGGAGGACGCGATCGGCGACGTGCTCGCGTTCGCGACCTGGGTCGGTGGCGACATGGACGGCAACCCGAACGTCGGCGCCGCGACGATCACCGCCACGCTTGCCGCGCAGCGCGCACGCGTGCTCGGCGCATACGGTCGCGACGTCGAAGCGCTGCGCCGGCTGCTGACGCAGTCGCCCGCACGCGTGGCGATTGCGCCGGACATCGCGCAACGCATCGAGCGTTACTGCGCGATGCACCCGGACGCCTGCGAACGCCTGCGAGCGCGTGATGCCGACATGCCCTACCGCAACCTGCTCACACTGATGCAGCTGCGCCTGGAGGCGACTGCCGCCGAGGCGCCACACGGCTATCGCGAAGTGCAGGAGTTCATCGACGACATCACGCTGATCGAGCGCAGCCTGTGCGCGCACGGCGGCCGCCACGCCGGCACGTTCGCGGTGCGCCGCCTGCAGCGACGCGCGCGCTGTTTCGGCTTCCACCTGGCCACGCTCGATATCCGCCAGGAGTCGAGCACGCATGACGCCGCGCTTGCCGCCGTGATCGGTGACGACCGCTGGCCGACGCTGGATGCCCAAGTCCGCACGCAGCGGCTGCATGCGCTGCTGCGCGAACCGCCACGCGCCGGTGCCGATGCGGGGGCCGCTACGCAAACGCTCGCGGTGTTCAATGCGATCGCGCAGATGCGTGGACGTTACGGCGCGCGCGCGTTCGGCCCGTACATCGTCAGCATGAGCCGCAGCGCCGCCGATGCGCTCGCGGTGCTCGCGCTCGCGCGCATTGCCGGCTGCGTCGAGGACGGCCAGGTGCCGCTGGATGTGGCGCCGTTGTTCGAAACCATCGACGATCTCGCCGCCGCGCCGGCAACCGTGCACGAACTGCTCGCCGATCCGCTGTATCGCGAACACCTGGCCGCGCGCGGCAACCATCAGATCGTCATGCTCGGTTACTCCGACAGCGCGAAGGACGGCGGCCTGCTCGCCTCGCGCTGGGGGCTGCAGCGCACGCAGGTGGAACTTACCCAGCTCGCGCACGACAGCGGCGTGCGAATCACGTTCTTCCACGGCCGGGGCGGGGGGGGGGGCCCCCGGGGGGGGGGCGCCCCCGCCGCGGGGGG
>CADCUA010000471.1 GCA_902805755.1 uncultured Lysobacter sp. | reverse complement strand
GCTGGCCCGCTTCTGCCGCCAGTTCGGCCTCGAGGATGTGGAAATCGGCTTCGAGCGCGAACCCTACGGCGCCGGCGCGCTGCTGCTGGAGCTTGTCGTCGAGAGCACGTCGGCCGCCGGTTATCCCGTGCATCGCATCCCGCAGCAGGAGCAGCACACCGATGTCGGCACGGTGTTCGGTCGCTACACCTTCCCGCTGTTTTCGATCACCAAGCAGGACATGGCGCGCGAAGTCGATGCCCGCGGCTGGCGGCCGCTCATGCTCGAAACCTGGTTCTGCCACCGCCCGGTCGGCACGCAGCCCTGCGCGAACTGCCATCCCTGCCTCAACGTGATCAAGGCCGGCCTCGGCTGGCGCATCCCGCGCCGCCGGCGCGTGCTGGGTGCGCTGTACCGCATGACGATCGGCCTTGCGAAGAACCTCGTGCGGCCGCTCGTGCATCGACTGCGCGGCGCGACGCCGGCGCGAGCGGCCTGAGCGACGTCAGCGACTGCCCCGTTCGGAAGCGAGGCACGTCGCGTCGTTGCTACCAGGCATGGCGCCTGAAGATCCGATCCGCGAACGCGTCATAAAAAATGCCGAGGGATCTCGCCCTCGGCATTCGTCTCGAACTTGATACGCGGAGCGGCTGCCCGGCCACTCCACGCTTTATCCGCGTATTACTGCCAGACCAACCGGAGGGTGCCGACCAGCGGCTTCGCGCCCGGCGTCGGACGTCCACCGGGGACCAGCACCACTTCCAGCGGCGCGTCGTGCCGCACCGAGTTGGTGGCTGCCAGGCGCTGCAGGATCGCGGTGACGTCGAAGCTGTAGAAGTTCTCGCCCAGCGCCTCGTCCAGCGGCGAGTTGCCGTGATCGTGGAACTCCGCGTCGAAGAAGTTGATCGTGCCCGCGTATTCCGACTTGCCCGGACGACCACCGCGTGGCGCGAGGTACAGGTGGTACAGCACTTCCGGCTGCTCCCACGTATGCAGATCCTTGACCACCAGATAGGTGCGGCGGCGACCGCTGGGATCCAGCGCGACGAACGGCTTGCCTTCGGCGATCTTGACCACGCGGCGCACCGGCTGCGCACCGAGTTCGGCGGCAGCGGCGGTGCCGATGCGCTCGGGCGTGCGGGTGGCCGGCGCGGCCGAGACCCGGCGCGTGCTCATCGTGCCCATCGAGCCGTCCTCGCGGCCGTCCGGCCCGATCAGTCGGTCATAGGCGTAGCCGAGCACGCCGCAGTCGAAGAAGTCCCGCAGCTTCGCGGAGACGCGCTGGCCGACGCGGTCGACGAACACGAACGAGCGGTCCTGCCACGTGCCCGAAGCCGGGTTCACGCCGCCGTTGCGGTTCCAGCTCGCCCACATCCGGTCCACGTTGACGTGGTGCACCCAGAACAACGGGTCCTGCGCCGCGTACGAGATCTTGCCCATGTTCGTCGTGGTGCCGGTCAGCACGTGGATCTGGCCGTGGATACCCGAGTCGACCGCGCGGCAGAACCCCTGCACTTCGCCCACGGGGCTGTAATCCGCGGACCCCATCGCCGCGCTGATGTCCATCGAGTCGACCGTCTGGCCTTGGTGGATCGGCTTGCCGGTGTTCGCCAGGCTCGTGCGGTTGGATCGATAAAGCGAACCGAACACCGGATCGGTGGCCATGCGGAACTGCGCCGGCACGATGCCGCGCTTGGCCGGGTCGTGCGAGGTGTAGTTCCAGTACGGCAGCGTGAAATCGGTGCGCCCGGTCACCTCGCGCACGATCTGCTCCATGTACCACACGTAGATGCGGTGCCACGGCATGAAGTTGTTCGAGTTCTGCCCTGCATGCGACTGGCAGGTGTTCCACATCTCGTTGGCGAGCGTGCGCATCGGACTGGTGGTATCACCGAAGATGCGCGTGAGCTCGTTGGTTTTGGTCGTATTGCCGGCCACGAAGTGCGTGTACCACTGCCACGTCCAGCTGCGCGGGTCCTGCTCGCCGCGCGCCTTCATGATCCGCACTGCGTCGGCAAAGACCTTCAGCATCTCCTGGCCCTGCGACGTGGCGATGTCGTAGCGGATCTGCGTGGTATTGGCGTAGGCGTTGCCGGCGAGCCACACACCGAACGGAACGGTGGCGATGCCACGGACGAAATTGCGGCGGGACGGTGATTGCATGGCGGGTTCTCTGTTCGGTGTGGCATCCAGCCAGGCAGTCGTTGCCGCGTGTTCCATGGCACACGCATAAGAAAACGCCTCCACCGTGAGGATCCGGTCAGCGCGACCGCCAATTGACGGGATATCGAAC
>CADCUA010000470.1 GCA_902805755.1 uncultured Lysobacter sp. | reverse complement strand
TGAACGCCAGCCAGATGCCGATGATCACGACGATCAGAAGTCCCACGCTCATACATTCACTCCTATCCACGGGCGCCGCGCAGATGGCGGCAGGATGCCCTGCGGCACGATAACGCCGAACACGGCCGACGACCCGAGTGCGGCGTCTCGTCGCCGGGCGAGCGCCTATCATGGCGGCCCTCTTGCCGCGGTCGCACCATGCACTCGTCAACGCTTCACCTCCCGGGCCTGGCTGTCATTGGCGGTGGGCCGGCAGGCCTGATGGCCGCGGAGGTCGCGCGTTCCGCGGGCGTCGAGGTCGACCTGTTCGAGGCGAAGGGCTCGGTGGGCCGCAAGTTCCTGATTGCCGGCAAGGGCGGGCTGAATCTGACGCATGGCGAGCCGCGGCCCACGTTCGATGCGCGCTACGGCGGACGCGCGCAGGACGTTGCACGCTGGCTGGATGTGTTCGACGCGGACGCGCTGCGCGCGTGGGCGCGTGATCTCGGTGTTGAAACTTACGTAGGCACGTCGGGACGTGTGTTCCCGATGGACCGCAAGGCCGCGCCATTGCTGCGCGGCTGGGTGCGCAGGCTCAAGGAACGCGGCGTGCGCTTCCATGTCCATCACCGGTGGACGGGCTGGTCCGATGACGGGACCACGCTCCGCTTCGACACGCCTGAAGGAGAGCGGCTGGTGCAGGCGCCGGCGACTGTGCTCGCGCTCGGTGGCGGCAGCTGGCCCGAGCTGGGCTCCGACGGCGCGTGGGTGCCTTCGTTGCAGCGTCGGCAGATCGCCGTGGCGCCGCTGCGCCCGTCGAACTGCGGCTTCGATGTCGCATGGTCCGAACATTTCGTCGCCCGCCACGCGGGCGCGCCGTTGAAGCCGGTCGTCGCGAGCTGGCAGGACGCCGGCGGCACGTCGCACTCGTTGCAGGGCGAGTGCGTGGTGTCAGCCGCCGGCATCGAAGGCAGCCTGGTCTATGCGCTCTCGGCCACGTTGCGCGATGCGATCGAGCGCGACGGGCACGCAACGCTGCGCCTCGATCTCGCACCGGGTCGCGAGCAATCACGGCTGGAGCAGGAACTCGGTCGTCCGCGCGCGGGCCGCAGCGTCAGCGAGCATCTGCGACGCCATGCCGGTATCGAGGGCGTCAAGGCCGCGTTGCTGTACGAAACCATGGACCGTGCGTCGATGAACGATGCCCGCGAGCTTGCCGCTGCGATCAAGCGACTGCCGCTGACGCTGCTGGGGCCGCGACCGATCGCGGAGGCGATCAGCTCCGCCGGGGGTGTCACGCTCGAAGCGCTGGACGATGCACTGATGCTGCGTGACCTGCCCGGCACGTTCGCAGCCGGCGAAATGCTGGACTGGGAAGCACCGACCGGTGGATACCTTTTGAACGCGTGCTTCGCGAGCGGACTGATCGCGGGCCGTGGTGCGGTCACCTGGTTGAACGGACGCGCGCAGGGGTAGCTTGGGCACGAGCGGATAGCACAGCGCTGGTAGCGGCTGAGCTTGGTTTGCGAGGCTATCGTTGCGTGCTTCGGCAGAGCTTGTTACGCCGTGCAGTGCAATGCGCGCGTGTGTCCTGCAACCGCCACGCGTGCGTTGAGCGGCACAAGCGAAGGCGTGCAACGTGCTTCTGATGCCACGCTTGGCCGTGGCGTCTCTTTGAAATTCCATCCGGCACAGCGCCGGGACGAGGTCCGGAACATCCGGTCCGCTTGGCAACACTGCCACCGTCAGCACCCTCAATCCTTTCGACGACCTCACGCTCGCGCTTGCGGCGATGCGGTCGCACCCGGTAGTTAGCAGGTATGGCATGCGCGGGAGCGCGGCGTCCGCAGGGTCGGCACGCGGACGCCCGCGAATCCGGGTCGCACGCCGACCATCCCGTGCTCTGCACAAGGCGATGGCGTCGGCCTTGCTACGGAACATCGATCGATCACGGCGGCTGTAGATCACCGGACACCCGCCGGACCCAGTGGAGAACCGCATGAGCGCAGTACCGCAAACGCCACCCGACAAGCTCGACCCGGCCGCGATTCTTGGCGGGCTGTACGGCGACGGCATCATCGCCCTGAAGGGCGCGTTCGACCGCGCGTGGGTGCAGCAGCTCGGGGAAGACATCGAGACGTTGTTCCAGGAGGCGCTGCAGATGCCCGGCGGTGCGCTGGGCCGCGGGCCTAACCGGTATTACGTGGAAACCCACCCCGAACGCCTGCGCGGGTTCGTCGATCTTATGACCCACCCGTGGGTGGTCGCCGTGTGCGAATCCGTGCTCGGACCGG
>CADCUA010000469.1 GCA_902805755.1 uncultured Lysobacter sp. | reverse complement strand
CCACGCAGTCGCGTCGTGCAGGGCGGCGTACCAACCCGTCTAAACCACAGGCACAAAAAAAGGGCCTTGCGGCCCTTTTCGAAGATGGAGTCCTCCACCGTGGCGATGCGTGCGAAACGACCTTGAACCCGGGGTTCAAGTGGGTACGCTAGAGAGCCGTCGGGCTTCCCGCTCGTGGCGGACTTGCACTCCAGGTTCCGTTGCGCACCCGTGGTCGTAATTAAGGGACAAGGCGAATGTTTTGCACCCGGTCGCTCAAAGCAGAGGACGTGGGCAAAGTATAAGCAGGTGTCGTGAACCGCGTGTACCCGTCTGTCGGCGACAGTGGGTAAAAATTCATCGCCCGTGCTGGACGATGAACAGCAAGCGCGTCAGCTTCGTACAGGTTCCGCCAGGCTGTCCAGGCGGCGGTGCAGGTCGCCCAGCGCGCGCGCCAGTTCACGGTCCTGCTGCTCGGCCTGCGTGCGCAGCTGCTCCAGCTCATGCGCGAAGTTCAATGCCGCGAGCACCGCAACCCGATCGAGCGCGGCCATGCGATTGCTGCCGCGGATCTCACGCATTTTTGTATCGAGCAGCTTCGCGGCAGCGACCAGGCTGTCGCGCTCGTCCGGTGCGCAGCCGACGGTGTACTCGCGGTCGAGCAGGCGGATGCTGACCGGTTCGGCAGTGGCGCGGCTCATGTGTGCTGCTCCAGCGATTTCAGGCGGGCGATCATGGCCTCCACGCGCACGCGGGCCTGTTCGTTCTTCGCGACCAGGCTGGCGCGTTCGAGCGTGAGCTGCTCCTGCTGCTGCCGCAGGCTGCGGTTCTCGTCGGTGAGGCGGCGCATGCGCTCCGCCATCGCGTCCACCCGGTCGGTGAGCAGCTGCAGCTGGGCGATGATGTGGTCGCGATCCATGGCGGCACGATAGCAGTCCGCCGCAGGGGGTCAAGGCGCGGCCGGGACGTCCTGCGAATGCGGCGTCCACGCCCGGATGAAGCTCACGCATTGTTGCGCGCCTAGGGCAGGCGTGAGCCAGAAGCCCTGGATCTCGTCGCAATGGTGATCGCGCAGGAACTGCACCTGGGTAAGCGTCTCCACGCCCTCGGCAACCACGTTCAGGCCCAGCGAATGCGCCATCGTGATGACCGTGCTCGTGATCGCGGCATCGTCCGCATCGTGGCTGAGGTCGCCGATGAACGCCTTGTCGATCTTGAGCGTGGTGAGCGGCAGGCGCTTGAGGTAGGCCAGCGACGAATAGCCGGTGCCGAAATCGTCCACCGCGAGACCCACGCCGAGTTCGCGGAACGCCTGCAGCGTGTCGGTGGTGCCCTGCGCGTTCGCCATCAGCACGCTTTCGGTCAGCTCCAGCTCGAGGAACTTCGCCGGCACGCCGGTTTCTTCCAGCACGCGCGCAACGACGCTGGGCAGGTCGCCGCGCAGCAACTGCAGCGCGGAGACGTTGACCGCCATCGTGAGGTCGTTGAAACCGCGCTGGCGCCAGCGCTGCAGCACTGCGCACGCCTGGTGCAGCACCCACTCGCCGATTTCGAGGATCAGCCCGCTTTCCTCGGCCAGCGGAATGAACTGCGACGGCGGGATCTCGCCGTATTCGGCGCTGGTCCAGCGCAGCAGCGCTTCGACGCCTGTGATGCGCTGCTGCGACAGCGACAGGCGCGGCTGGAACACGAGCGTCAGCTCATTCCGGTCGAGCACGTTGCGAAGCGCGCCCGAGATCGTCGCGCGGCGGCGGATCTCCACGTCCATGGCTTCGTGGTAGCGCATGAACGTGCGGCGGCCGATCGCCTTGGCCTGGTACATCGCCGTATCCGCGTGCTTGAGCAGGTCGGACGGGACCAGCGCATGGTCGGGGTAGAGGCTGATGCCGATCGATGGCGAAATCGCGAGGTCGTGGCGGTCGTCCACGTCCAGCGGCGCGGTGAACGCGGTGAGGATGTCGCGCGCGATCTGCTCGGCCTGCTCGGCGCTTTGCAGGTGCTCGAGCACCACGGTGAACTCGTCGCCGCCCAGCCGCGCGACCGTCTGCTTGGCACCGACCGTCTGCTGCAGCCGCGCGGCGGCGGCGCGCAGGATGCGGTCGCCGGCGGCGTGGCCCAGCGAATCGTTGATGTCCTTGAAGCGGTCCAGGTCCAGGAACAGCACGGCGATCTTGGTGTCGTTGCGGCGCGCGCGGACGATCGCCCGCGACAGCCGCTCCGACAGCAGCGCGCGGTTCGGCAGGCTGGTCAGCGTGTCGTAATTGGCGAGGTAGCGCAGTTCCTGTTCCGCACGC
>CADCUA010000468.1 GCA_902805755.1 uncultured Lysobacter sp. | reverse complement strand
GCACCGGTGCGAGCAGCCACAGCAGCCACAGGCCGAACAGCACGGCGGCCGAGACCTGCAGCCGGCGCAGGAAACGCGCGATCTCCTCCAGAGGGGTGTCTGCGGTTTCCATCAGCGCAGCCGGAACACCGGCTCGTCGCCTTCCTCACCCGCGATCACGCCACCCTTTGCAGTCGCGCGCTTGAGCCCGCCGACACCGCTGACCAGGTCCAGTTCGAGCGTGATGGCATCGGGTGATGCATTCACCGGCGTGACCCGACGCACCACCGCCTGCTTCTGCAGGTAACCGATGAGGCGGATGTAATCGTCGCTGCTGTTGATGCCGGTGAAGCGCACCGCGTACTTGCCCGCCGGGCCGGAGCCTTCGCTGGGCTTGGCGTAGCGCCGGACCAGCACGTCCGCCGCGCCGCTTGCTCCGCCGGCGATTGCACGCCGTGCGTCGGGCTCGCTGGTGGTCCACTTGTTGAGCACCTTGCCCTTGTCGATAAAAACCCAGTCGGCCTGCCAGCCGCCCTTGCCATCGCGGAAGAGCTTGCCGACCAGCTGCATCGGCGGGCTGTAGCGCTGCGATGCGCGTGCGATCGCAGCGGTATCTCCGCGCCAGATCGCGCCGACCAGCGCCTGCTCGGCCGCGGTTCCGGCCGGCAAGCCCAGGCGATAGCCGCGCTCGATTGCCTGGTCCAGTGCCGGACGCGCCGCGTTCGAGCGGTTCAATCCCACCAGGCGCGGCCCGGTGCCGTCATCGATCGCCAGCCACAGCACCGGCTTCGGGCGTGGCTGCGGCCATACCGGCAGGCCCAGGGTTTCAATCGACGAGCGAATCTTCTCCTCGTCGTAGCGGATCACGAGCACCGTCTTGAAGCTCGGCGCGCCGCTGGCCGAAACGCCCTCGTCCTGACGGTAGTCGTAACCCTTCACGTACTCACGGGCGCGACGCAGTTCCTGGCCCACACCCGGCCGCGAAGTGACCGCGCGATCACCGGTGAGCCGGGTGAAGATCTGCAGCAGGCCACGCGCGAACGCATTGTTTCGCTGGCCTTCGCCCTGCCCGTTCACCGCGACTTCGGTCGCGAAATCACCTTGCGCGCTGACCCGGTCGCCTTCGACGCGCTGCGCGCTCGCGGCAAAGCTCGCCACGCACAACGTCGCCACCCAGATCAATCGCCTTGCGCCCGAAACGATCGGCATCGTGCATCCCAGATCGACAAAAACCGGAACAGATGGTGCCGCAGCAGCGCCGGAACGTCCATTGAAAGCCCTGCCCGACCCGGCGAAACCCGCACCGCTGTTAAAATCGCCGACTTCCTCCGCGACCGCCGGGCCTGCCGTGACCGCCAGCACCAGCTCCCCCACCCCGCTGACCTACCGCGACGCGGGCGTCGATATCGATGCCGGCAACGAGCTGGTCGAGCGCATCAAGCCTATGGTCAAGCGCAGCTTCCGGCCCGAAGTGATGGGTGGGCTGGGCGGCTTCGGCGCGCTGTTCGACCTTTCAAACAAGTATCGCGAGCCGGTGCTCGTGTCCGGCACCGACGGCGTGGGCACCAAGCTCAAGCTTGCGCAGCAACTGGGCCGGCATGACACGATCGGCATCGATCTCGTCGCGATGTGCGTCAACGACGTGCTCGTGCAGGGCGCCGAGCCGCTGTTCTTCCTCGACTACTTCGCGACCGGCAAGCTGGACATCGACACCGCCGCGGCGGTCGTTGGCGGCATCGCACTGGGTTGCGAGATGTCGGGCTGCGCGCTGATCGGCGGCGAAACGGCGGAGATGCCCGACATGTACCCGCCGGGCGAGTACGACCTTGCCGGTTTCTGCGTGGCCGGCGTGGAGAAGTCTCAGTTGCTCGATGGCCGGCGCGTACAGGCGGGTGACACGCTGATCGGCATTGCGTCCAGCGGCCCGCATTCGAACGGTTACTCGCTGATCCGCCGCATCTACGACCGCGCCGATCGCCCGGCCGAGCTCGACCTTGGTGGTGTCAGGCTCATCGATGCGCTGATGGCGCCGACGCGCCTGTACGTCAAGCCGATCCTTGAACTGCTCGGCCGCGGCGGCAGCGCCGGCACGAACGACACGGCGAAGTCCGACCGCATCCGCGCGATGGCGCATATCACCGGCGGCGGCCTGACCGAGAACATCATCCGCGTGATCCCGGACGGTCTGGGGCTGGAGATCGAAGCCTCGGCGATCGTGCTGCCGCCGGTGTTCGAATGGCTGCAGCGCGAAGGCGCGGTGCCACGCGAGGAGATGTGGCGCACGTTCAACTGCGGCGTGGGCTTCGTGCTCGTGGTCGCGGCCGAGGACATGGCCGCGGTGTCCGCCGAGCTCGCCGGCCTCGATCTCGCGCACCGGCCGATCGGCCGGGTCGTGGCGGCGTCCGGCGCCGAGCGCGTGCGCATCGGCTGATGCCTTCGCCGACGCGGCTTGCGCTGCGTCGGTTTCCGCTCGCCGCGCCGCTGCGCGGGAGCGTCCGTCTTCGGAACCGGTTTCCGCATGTCCTATCGCATCGCCGTGCTGTGCTCGGGCCGAGGCAGCAACCTGCAGGCGCTGCTCGATGCGATTGCATCCGAACGTCTGCCGGCGCAAATCGTGGGCGTATTTTCCGATCGCGCCGCCGCGCCGGCGTTGCAGCGCGCGCGCGACGCGGGATTGCCGGCAAACGCTCTGCGCCCGCGCGATTTCGCACATCGCCTCGCGTTCGACGAAGCGCTTTTTACGCAAATCGACGCTGTTCAGCCGGACCTCATCGTCTGCGCGGGATACATGCGCCTGGTTAGCGAACGGGAAGTCGACGCACGTCGTGGCCGCATGATCAACATCCACCCCTCCCTGTTACCTGCATTCAAGGGACTGCACACGCACGACCAGGCGCTCGCGGCCGGCGCGATCGTGCATGGCGCGAGCGTGCATTTCGTCAGCGCCGAACTCGATGGCGGGCCTGTCATCGCGCAGGCACGCGTGCCGGTGCACGCTGACGACGACGCGCAGGCCCTCACGGCGCGCGTACTGGTACGCGAGCATCCGTTGCTGGTGGAGTCGGTGCGCCTGCTCGCGCTGGGTCGCGTCGTTCTTTCATCGGCAGGGATATTGCTCGATGGAGTGCTGATGCAGACGCCGCTGCAGCTGGACGCGGCCGGGCAGCTGCGAGTACCGGAGGCCGCGTGAAACGGGTGACCCGACATGGAATGCGCATGCTCGTGCTCGCCGTTGCATGCGGATGGTGCCTGAGCGCTACAGCGGTCGAGCCCTTCGTCGCCGAGTACGACGTGCTGCGCGGTGGCAGCACGCTCGGCGCCGCGACGATGCAGGTCACGCGCAGCGACGCCGCGCGCTGGCGCGTCGATCTCACCATGCGCGGCAGCGGCGTTTATCGCCTCGTCGGCATCAACGCCGAGCAGAGCACGGTGTTCGACACCGTCGGCGACACGTATCGCCCGCTGAGCCAGGCCACCGTCCGCCGCACCGCGTTCATGCGGCGGACGACCACCGGGCTCTACGATTGGTCATCCAATCGAGCCCGCTGGCAGGGCGATGTAAAGAAGACGCGCCAGGCGCCGGTGCCGCTGCAGCCCGGTGACATGAGCGGCCTGCTGATCAACCTCGCGGTGATCCGCGACGCGCAGCCCGGCCGGACGCTGGATTACCGCTTCGTCGACGACGGCCGCGTGCGCCAGCATCGTTATGTCGTTGCGCAAGCGCCCGAGCCGGTCGCGGTCGGTGACATCAGTTACAACGCGCTGCGCGTGACACGCGTGCAGGGCGGAAGCGACGAAACCGTGATCTGGGTGGTGAGCGGCGTGCCCACCCCGATCCGTATGCTGCAACGAGAAAACGGGCAGGACACCTACGACCTGCGCCTGACCGAATACAAGGGAGTGCAATGACATGGCAATCGTGACCCGTCTCGCCACCGCGGCCTTGGCAGCCGGCCTCGCACTGGCGAGCGCGCCGGCATCGGCCGTGAAGCCGTTCAATGCCAGCTACCAGGCCAGCTACATGGGCATGCAGGGCAACGGCCGCATGAGCGTGGAAGCGGCTGGCGACAAGCGCTGGCGCTACACGCTCAGCATGCGCAATTCCCTCGCGGAACTGACGCAGACGACCGTGTTCGAGGAACAGGACGGCACGCTGCGCCCGCTGTCGGGGACGGATTCGTCGAAGGTGCTCGTCAAGAAGTCCGACAAGCAGGCGACCTATGACTGGAGCCGCGGCGTCGCGACCTGGACCGGCGACGTCAAGCCCGACCGCACCGGGCCGGTGAAACTGCAGCCGGGAGATCTGGATGCGCTGCTGATCAATCTCGTGCTCGTGCGCGACCACGCCGCAGGCAAGCCGCTCAAGTACCGCATGGTCGAAGACGGACGCATCAAGACCCTCGCGTATGCGCCCGCCGGCACCGAGTCGATCACGATCGACGGCAAGCCGCAGCAGGCCACGAAGCTGGTGAACACCTCGGGCGAGCGCAAGACGACCGTGTGGGTGGTGGACAACCTGCCCGTGCCCGCACGCATCGTGCAGACGAACAAAGGCCAGGACGCGATCGACCTGCGCGTGCAATCGCTGCGCTGAGCGAATCGTCCGCAAGGAAAAAGCCCCGCAATGCGGGGCTTTTTTATGGCCGCAACTTTCGCGGCAAGCTGTGGAACTCAGCGGATTCGACGGATGTTCGCGCCGAGGCCGCCGAGCTTGGCTTCGATGTTCTCGTAGCCGCGGTCCAGGTGGTAGATGCGGTCGATCGTCGTCTCGCCCTGTGCCACGAGCCCGGCGAGGATCAGCGATGCCGATGCACGCAGGTCGGTCGCCATGACCGGCGCGCCGCCCAGCTGCTGCACGCCGCGCACCACGGCGGTATGTCCATCGACGCGGATGTCCGCGCCCAGGCGCATCAGCTCGTTGACGTGCATGAAGCGGTTTTCGAAGATCGTCTCGTTCATCACCGCAACGCCGTCGGCAATGCAGTTCATCGCCATGAACTGCGCCTGCATGTCGGTCGGGAATGCCGGGTGCGGCGCGGTGGTCACGTTCACCGCACGCGGGCGGCGGCCGTGCATGTCGAGGGTGATGCGATCGCCGTCGCAATCAAGTTCGGCGCCCGCTTCCTTGAGTTTGTCGACGACGGCGTCGAGCGTGTCGGGCCGTGCATGCGTGGTGGTGATGCGGCCGCCGGTCATCGCCGCGGCGACGAGGAACGTGCCGGTTTCGATGCGGTCCGGTACCACCGCGTGCGTGCCACCATGCAGGCGCTCGACGCCGTGCACGATGATGCGGTTCGTGCCCGCGCCTTCGATCTGCGCGCCCATCGCGATCAGGCACTCGGCCAGGTCGACGATTTCCGGTTCCATCGCGGCGTTTTCCAGCACGCTGCGGCCTTCGGCGAGCGCAGCGGCCATCAGCACGTTTTCCGTCGCGCCCACGCTGACAATCTCGAAGACGTGGCGCGCGCCCTTGAGCCGCTTCGCACGCGCCTTGATGTAGCCGTTCTCGACGGTGATGTCGGCGCCAAGTGACTGCAGGCCCTTGATGTGCAGATCGACGGGGCGCGAACCGATCGCGCAACCGCCCGGCAGCGAGACTTCCGCATGGCCGTATTTCGCGAGCAGCGGCCCGAGCACCAGCACCGACGCGCGCATCGTCTTGACCAGCTCGTACGAGGCGACCTGGCTGTGCACGCTGCGCGGATCGACCGTGATGCTGTAATGCTCGTCGGTCGAAATGCCCGCACCGAGCTCACTGAGCAGTTTCACCGTCGTCGCCACGTCGTGCAGGCGCGGCACGTTCGTGATCTCGACCGGCTCGTCCGCCAGCAACGTGGCGCATAGGATCGGCAACACGGCGTTCTTCGCGCCGGAAATCCGCACCTCGCCGTTCAGCGTGGCGCCGCCCTCGACAACAATCTTCTGCATGTACGCGCTCGGCTGGCAGGATGAGCCGGGCGTCGCGCCCGGCTGGATGCGGCGCCGTCGATGCGGCGTCCGCGTGGTGCGCGTCCTAGCGCTGGAATTCTTCGGGCGTGAGCGTCTTCAGCGCCAGCGCGTGGATCTCGCCGCCCATGCGCTCGCCCAACGTCGCATACACCATGCGGTGGCGCGCCAGCGGCAGTTTGCCCGCGAACGCCTCGCACACGACGGTCGCTTCGAAATGCACGCCGTCATCGCCCTGCACATCGGCGCGGGCGCCGGGCAGGCCTTGTTCGATCAGGGTCTTGATGGTGTCTGCGTTCACTGGGCAACGGCGCCTGGCTGGTGCGGGCGTGCAGGGCACGATGCCGCGGGATCGTGCGACCGGCTGCGCCCGGTTTGGGCCGCGGTGGTCGAAGCGAATAGAATTGGCCGATTAGCCTAGCGGAAACACCCCCGGTCCGAAATGGCGACCCGTCCCGATATCCCCGCTCCCGTCACCGACATCGCCACCAGCGGACGCCGCGTCTTCGAAATCGAAGCGCAGGCGCTCGCTGCGGTGGCCGCGCGCATCAATGGCGACTTCACCGCGGCCTGCGAGCTGATCCTGGCTTGCCGGGGCCGCGTCGTGTGCACCGGCATGGGCAAGTCCGGCCATATCGCGCGCAAGATCGCCGCGACGCTTGCATCGACCGGTACGCCCGCGTTCTACGTTCACCCGGGCGAAGCCGCCCATGGCGACCTT
>CADCUA010000467.1 GCA_902805755.1 uncultured Lysobacter sp. | reverse complement strand
AGATGACGAACGCAGTCGCGCCCGCGATCGCGACCGCGACGAACACGAGCGCGAAGAACAGGATCATGCGCGCGCCTCGTGTGCTTCTGTGTGGGCGATGCGCGACATCGCACGTACTGCTTCAACGTCGGTCATCAGAATTCCGCGTGGCCCGGTGCGCGCGGGTAGGCAATGGCGTCGCGGATGTTCGACAGCCCGCAGACGTACACGACGAGACGTTCGAAACCCAGCCCGAATCCGGCATGCGGCACGCTGCCGTAGCGGCGGAAATCGCGATACCACTGGTAGTGCGCGGAATCCAGGCCGAATTGCGCCATGCGCGCATCGAGCACATCGAGCCGCTCCTCGCGCTGGCTGCCACCGATGATCTCGCCGATGCCGGGTGCCAATACGTCCATCGCCGCGACGGTTTTCCCGTCATCGTTGAGGCGCATGTAGAACGCCTTGATGTGTTCGGGGTAGTTCATGACGACGACGGGGCGGCCAACGTGCTGCTCGGTCAGCCAGCGCTCGTGCTCGGTCTGCAGGTCAAGGCCCCATTCGACCGGGAAGTCGAACTTGTGCCCCGACTTCTGCAGCAGCGCAATCGCGTCGCTGTAGTCGATGCGCTCGAAAGGCGCGTTGACGAAACCCTCGAGTCGCGTGACGGCATCCTTCTGTACGCGTTCGGCAATGAACGCCATGTCGTCCGCGCGCTCGTCGAGCACCGCGCGGAACAGGTACTTCAGGAAATCCTCGGCAACCCGGGCGTTTTCCAGCAGATCGGCGAACGCGATCTCAGGCTCCACCATCCAGAACTCGGCCAGGTGGCGGGTGGTGTTGCTGTTCTCCGCACGGAACGTCGGGCCGAACGTGTACACCTTGCTCAGCGAGAGGCAGTACGCCTCGACGTTGAGCTGGCCGGACACCGTCAGGAACGTCTCCTTGCCGAAGAAATCACGCGAGAAGTCCACCGCGCCGGATGCGTCGCGCGGCAGGTTCGCCATGTCCAGCGTGGAGACGCGGAACATCTGGCCCGCGCCTTCCGCGTCCGAAGTGGTGACGATCGGCGTGCTGATCCAGTAGTAGCCGCGCTCGTGGAAGAAACGATGCACAGCCTGGGACAGGCAATGGCGAATGCGGGTCACCGCGCCGAACAGGTTCGTGCGCGGGCGCAGGTGCGCGACTTCGCGCAGGAATTCCAGCGAATGCGCCTTGGGCTGGATCGGGTAGGTCTCCGGGTCCTCGACCCAGCCGACCACCACGACCTTCGATGCCTGCATCTCGAACGCCTGGCCCTGGCCCTGAGACTGCACGAGATGTCCTGTCGCGACGACCGAGCAGCCTGCCGTCAGGTGCTTCACTTCGGTGTCGTAATTGTCCAGCGTGTTCGGCGCCACCACCTGGATCGGCGCGAAGCAGGAACCGTCGCTGACATTGACGAAGCTCAGCCCGGCTTTCGAGTCGCGCCGTGTCCGCACCCAGCCGCGGACCGTGACTTCGCCACCGGCGGGAATCCTGCCCGCAAGCGCGTGCTGCACGCTGACCACCGTCATTGCCTTGAATCCTTGCCCGTGAAGGCCGATATGGAAGACGTCGGAGTTTACTTGGTGACGCCGGGCGCTTGCGAGGCGGCGTTTTCAGGTCGACCGGGCGGCGACCGAGCCCTGAGCGGCACGCATGTGCCGATCGTCAGCGCGGCGGTCGCTTGGTCTGCGCAGGCGGTACAGCCGCGGCCTCCTATAATCATTCCGCACCATCGCCACCGGAGTCGCCATGTCCATCACCCTCACGCCCGCCGCCGCCGCCCGCGTCCAGCGGTACCTGGAAGAAACCCCGGGAGCCATCGGCCTGCGTTTTGGCGTGACCAAGACAGGCTGTTCGGGCTGGCAGCACAACGCCGACCTCGCGCGTGACGAGCGCGAAGGCGACCGTGTGTTCGAGCACGAAGGGGTACGCATCTACGTAGATGCCAAGAGCCTGCCGGTGGTCGCGGGCACGCAGATCGACCTGGTGAAGCAGCGTCTCGGCGAACAATTCGTGTTCCGCAACCCCAACGCCAGCGCCGAGTGCGGTTGCGGCGAAAGCTTCACGACAGATCCCGACCTGGCCTAGTGCCAGTGCGCCGCCAGATCCTGCATGGCGGGGCCCGCGTCCGGCAGCGCTAGACTGCGGTGACTTCCGTACTGCAAGGCGCCGGCCGTGATCAGAACCCTGTTGCTGACTGTCGCGATCGCGACTGCATTGGTCGCGCCGGGCGCGCAGGCGCAAGCGCCGGCAGCGCCGGTGGCAGCACGCTCAGAGGCCGCGCAG
>CADCUA010000466.1 GCA_902805755.1 uncultured Lysobacter sp. | reverse complement strand
CGGCGCGGTGAACGGGTGGTGCAGCGCGACGTAGCGGTTCGCTTCCTCGTCCCATTCGAACATCGGGAAATCGGTGACCCACAGCGGTTTCCAGCCGTTCGCGACCAGGCCCAAGTCCTTGCCCAGCTTCAGACGCAGCGCGCCCATGAAATCGCTCGCGGACTTGTACGTCGCCGCGCCGAAGAAGATCGCATCGCCGCCCTGCGCGCCGGTGGCCTCGAGAATGCCGGCAAGCGTCGCGTCATCAAGGAACTTCGCGATCGGCGAGTTCACGCCCTCGCGGCCCTTCGCTGCGTCTTCGACCTTCATCCACGCCAGGCCCTTTGCGCCGAACTTGCCGGCATAGGCGGCGTAGTCGTCGATCTGCTTGCGGCTCAGTGTCGAGGCGCCCGGCACGCGCAGCGCGATGACGCGGCCGTCTTCATGGTTCGCCCAATCGGTGAACACCTTGAACTCGCAGCCCTTCACCAGCTCGGCGATGTCGGTGAACTCCAGCGCGATGCGCAGGTCGGGCTTGTCGGAGCCGTAACGACGCATTGCTTCTTCGAACGTCATGCGCGGGAACTGCGCATCGAGCTCGACGCCGATCGTCTCGCGGAACACGACGCGGATCATGTCCTCGACCATGTCCTGCACATCACGCTCGGTGACCCACGCGAATTCCATGTCGAGCTGGGTGAACTCGAGCTGCCGGTCGGCGCGCAGCGCTTCATCGCGGAAGCAGCGTGCGATCTGGTAGTAGCGATCGAAGCCCGCCATCATCAGAATCTGCTTGAACAGCTGCGGCGACTGCGGCAGCGCGTAGAACTCGCCCGGATGCATGCGCGCCGGCACCAGGAAGTCGCGCGCGCCTTCCGGCGTGGCCTTGGTGAGGATCGGCGTTTCGATGTCCTGGAAGCCGCGCTCGTCGAGGTAACGGCGCAGCGACGCGACCAGCTTCGTACGCGTGCGCATCTTGTGCTGCATCGCCGGCGTGCGCAGGTCGAGATAGCGGTACTGCAGGCGGATGTCCTCGCCTGCGTTCTCGTGCGCGTGGAACGGCAGCGGCTGGGCCTTGTTCAGCAGTTCGATCTTCGTCGCGACGATTTCGACGCGGCCGGTCCTGATCTTGTCGTTGACCGAATGGCGCGCACGCACGGTGCCGGTGATGCGCAGGCAGTCCTCGTAACCGACCTGCGCCGCGGCGGCCATGACCTCGGCATTGCCCTCGGCCGCTCCCGGCGTCCTGCCTCCCGCGGCACTCGCACGTCCCTGTGCGTCGTCCGTCGGCTCGGCCACGACCTGCACGATGCCCTCGTGGTCGCGCAGGTCGATGAAGCACAGGCCGCCGAGGTTGCGGGCGACATCGGCCCAGCCGCACAGGGTGACTGTCTGGCCGATCAGGCTCTCGTCGACGAGGCCGCAGAAATGGGTACGCATGGTGGCTCCGGAATCGCTCCGGCGGGCGGCGCCGGAAAGCCGGCTAGTTTAGCGGCCGCGACGCCGGGCGCGACCGCCAGCGCCTGCGCGCATGCATACAGCCGCACCGGCATCAGCCCGCCGGCTTCGGCTCCGCTTTCGCAGGCGCGGCCGGCTTGGCCTCGGGCTTGGACTCGGCCGGCTTGGCATCCGGCTTCGACTCGCCCGACGAACTGCTGCTGTCGGCGAGGTTGCGCTTCTTGTCGCCTTCTTTCTTGAAATCGGTTTCGTACCAGCCGCCGCCGGCAAGGCGGAACTGTGGCGCGGTCAACTGCCGCCGTAGCTGCGCCTGGTGGCACTGCGGGCAATCGGTTGGATCGGCGTCGGAAAGCTTCTGCAGACGGTCGAAGCTGTGGCCGCAGGCGGCGCATTCGAAGGCGTAGATGGGCATGGTCGGTCCAGCAGGAAAACAACGGATGAGCGCGGCAGTGGGGATCAAGCGCGAGCGAATCAAGACCGGCGGGAGCGCCGGTGCGCCATCGGCCGGTCAGGCGGTTTCGTACAGCGCCAGCAGTTCCATCTCCGCCTCGGCCAGCTGCGCGGCGACCGCGTCGCGCTGGCGGGCCAGATCGACCGCGTTTGTGCCCTTGGCGTAGGCGTCCGGATCGGCCAGGTCCATATCCAGCGTGTGCAGCTTCGACTCGAGTTCGGCGACCCGGGCCTCGGCCTTTGCGAGCTTGTGTGCGTTCGGCTTCGGGCCTTTGACAACCGGCTTGGCCGGCGGCGCGACGGCGACGGGTGCGGCAGGTCGGGCCTTGCCGTCGTTGCTGCTGTCGCGGGTGCGCAACCAGATCGCGTAGGCATCGAGGTCGCCGTCGAACGGCTGGGCGACGCC
>CADCUA010000465.1 GCA_902805755.1 uncultured Lysobacter sp. | reverse complement strand
GCGAAGGAGGCTGCCGCATGAGCACTGCAAAGAAGCGTGGCCTGGGCCGCGGCCTGGAAGCACTGCTGGGCCCGAAAGGCGCGGCGGAAGCCCCGGTTCTGGTTGAAGCCCAGCCCGGCGACACGCTGCGCGCGCTGCCGATCGACGCGCTGACCGCCGGCCGCTACCAGCCGCGCAAGCACTGGGACGAGGACAAGCTCGCCGAGCTCGCCGAGTCGATCCGGATGCAGGGCGTCATCCAGCCGATCGTGGTGCGCGAGATCGCGCCGGGCGCGTTCGAGATCATCGCCGGCGAGCGCCGCTGGCGCGCGTCGAAGCTCGCCGGCCTTGCCGAGATTCCCGCCGTGGTGCGCGAAGTCGACGACCGCACGGTCGTGGCGATGGCGCTGATCGAGAACATCCAGCGCGAGGACCTCAATCCACTGGAAGAGGCGAACGCGTTGCAGCGGCTGATCGACGAGTTCGATCTGACGCACGCGCAGGCGGCCGAAGCGGTGGGCCGCTCGCGTGCCTCGGTGTCGAATCTGCTGCGCCTGCTGGAACTGCCGCCGGAGATCCGCACGCTGGTGGAGACGCGCGCGATCGAGATGGGCCATGCGCGCGCGCTGCTCGCACTCGCACCGCAGGCCGCGACCGCGCTGGCGCGTCAGGCCGCCGAACACGGCTGGTCGGTGCGCGAGGTGGAGCACCGCGTGCAGCAGATGATGGCCGGCCAGGTATCGCCGGTGCGCGGCAAGGTGCGCCCTGTGCGCGCGACGCCGCAGGCCGACATCGCCAGCCTTGAGCGCGAGCTGTCGGAGTCGCTCAACACGAAGGTCAACGTATTGCACGGTCGCGGCGGCAAGGGCCGGCTGGTGATCCATTACACCGATCTCGACTCACTGGACGGCGTGCTGGACAAGCTGCGCCCGCGCGCGGAATGAAGCGGGCCGGCAAGCGTGCGCGCCTGTCGCGCGAGCAGGCGCTGCGCTGGCTGCTGCGCTCGGAGCTGTTCGTGTTCGCCACCGCGTTCGTGTTCGGCGGCCTGTACGTGCTGCGCGGCGACGCGTGGACCGGCGTATGGGTATTGCTTGGCGGCTTCCTCGCGCCGCAGCCGTTCCTGCTGTGGCCGTTCCGTACCCTGCTGCGGCGCAGGCCGCGACGCTGAGCGAACGCGTCCGTTGCGGCGTGTCGACATCCGCCACCGCTGAACTATCGGCGACAATTGCGCTCCAAGCGACGCCTCCTTGTGGATGCCCGCCGGCTCCCGGCCTTATGCCTCAAACCTTGCCCTGAATGACGCCATCCGCGCTCCAACTGTCCGTGGTCGTTCCGGTATTCAACGAACAGGACAACATCGAACCGCTGGTGCGCGAGATCACCACGACGTTGCGCGGCGTATGCGTGTTCGAGATCGTCTATGTGGACGATCGCTCCACCGATCGCACGCCCGGGGTGCTGCAGCGGCTCAAACGCGAAGTGCCCGAGCTGCGCGTGCTGCGCCATGCCAGCAACAGCGGCCAGAGCATGGCGATTCGCAGCGGCGTAAAAGCCGCGCACGGGCGCTGGATCGCGACGCTGGACGGCGACGGCCAGAACGATCCGGCCGACATCCCGAAGCTGCTCGCCCAGCGTGATGTCTCGTCGCCGGACGTGAAGATGTTCGCCGGCTGGCGCGTCGATCGCAAAGACACCGGCAGCAAGCGCTGGGCCTCGAAGATCGCGAACGCGATCCGCGCGCGCATGCTGCATGACGCCACGCCCGACACCGGCTGCGGCACCAAACTGTTCGAGCGCGAGGCGTTCCTCGAGCTGCCGTTCTTCAACCACATGCACCGCTACCTGCCCGCGCTGATGCAGCGCTCGGGCTGGAAGACCGTCAGCGTGCCGGTCAATCACCGCGCGCGCGGCACCGGTGTGTCGAAGTACAACAACCTGCAGCGCGCGATCGTCGGCATTGCCGACCTGCGCGGCGTGGCCTGGCTGATCCGGCGCGGCAAGGTCACCCGGGCCGAGGAATTGTGAGCTGCGCGCGGCCAACTTGCGGGCGTGGCAGCCAGACCCACCGGTACTGCGCATGGACTGGATGAACACCCCGATCCCGTGGCTGGCATGGACCGGCGTGCACATGTCACCGTGGAAGCTGATCGGCCTGACCGGCGCACTGATGTTCGGCACGCGCTGGCTGGTGCAGTTCATTGCGTCCAAGCGCGCTGGCCGCCCGGTGATCCCGCGGCTGTTCTGGTACATGAGCCTCATCGGCAGTGCGATGACGCTGTCGTACTTTCTGTTCTCGCAGAAGCAGGACGCGGTC
>CADCUA010000464.1 GCA_902805755.1 uncultured Lysobacter sp. | reverse complement strand
GAGGCGACCGTCGTCCAGCACCTGCAGCAGGATGTTGAACACGTCCGGATGCGCTTTTTCGACCTCATCGAGCAGGATCACGCTGTACGGCCGGCGACGCACGGCTTCGGTGAGGTAGCCGCCCTCGTCATAGCCGACATAACCCGGGGGCGCGCCGACCAGGCGGCTCACCGCGTGCTTTTCCATGAACTCGCTCATGTCGATGCGCACCATCGCATCGGACGAATCGAACAGGAATTCGGCCAGCGCCTTGCACAGCTCGGTCTTGCCGACGCCGGTTGGGCCGAGGAACAGGAACGAGCCCGACGGGCGGTCCGGATCACTCAGGCCCGCACGCGAACGCCGCACCGCATCGGACACGACCTTGATCGCCTCGTCCTGGCCCACGACGCGTGCGTGCAGCTGCGCCTCCATCTTCAGCAGCTTCTCGCGCTCGCCCTCGAGCATGCGGTTGACCGGAATGCCGGTCCAACGACTGACGACTTCGGCGATTTCCTCCGCGGTGACCTTGTCCTGCAGTAGCGTGAAACCCTTCGTTTCCGCTTCCTGCGCAGCGCTGAGCTGCTTTTCGAGTTCGGGAATGCGCCCGTACTGGATCTCGCTCATGCGCGCGTAGTCATGCTGGCGCTGTGCGCCCTCGAGTTCGAGGCGCGCGGCTTCGATCTGCTCCTTGAGCTTGGTCGTGCCCTGCACGCTCGCCTTCTCGGACTTCCACACTTCCTCGAGATCGTTGAACTCGCGCTCCAGCGTGGCGATGTCGTTTTCCAGATCGCTCAGGCGTTGGCGCGACTCGGCATCCTTTTCCTTCTTCAGCGCCTCGCGCTGGATCTTGAGCTGGATCAGCCGGCGCTCCTTGCGGTCCAGCTCCTCGGGCTTGGAATCGATCTCCATGCGAATGCGCGACGCCGCCTCGTCCATCAGGTCGATCGCCTTGTCCGGTAGCTGGCGATCGGCGATGTAGCGATGCGAGAGCGTGGCCGCCGCGACGATCGCGGGATCGGTGATCTCCACGCCGTGATGCACCGCGTAGCGCTCCTTGAGGCCGCGCAGGATCGCGATCGTGTCCTCCACGCTCGGCTCGCCCACGAACACCTTCTGGAAGCGGCGCTCGAGCGCGGCGTCCTTCTCCACGTACTTGCGGTACTCGTCCAGCGTGGTTGCGCCGATGCAGTGCAGCTCACCGCGCGCGAGCGCGGGTTTGAGCATGTTGCCCGCATCCATCGCGCCCTCGGCCTTGCCGGCGCCGACCATCGTGTGCAGCTCGTCGATGAACAGGATCACCTGGCCTTCGTTCTTCGCCAGGTCGTTGAGCACGGCTTTCAGCCGCTCCTCGAACTCGCCGCGGAACTTCGCGCCGGCAATCAGTGCGCCCATGTCGAGCGAGAGCACGCGCTTGCCGCGAAGGCCTTCCGGCACCTCGCCGTTGACGATGCGCTGCGCGAGGCCTTCGGCGATCGCGGTCTTGCCGACGCCGGGCTCGCCGATCAGCACGGGGTTGTTCTTCGTGCGCCGCTGCAGCACCTGGATCGTGCGGCGGATTTCCTCGTCGCGGCCGATCACCGGATCGAGCTTGCCGCGCTCGGCGCGTGCGTTGAGGTCGATCGTGTATTTCTCCAGCGCCTGGCGCTGTTCCTCGGCGTTCTCGTCCTGCACTTTCTCGCCGCCGCGCAGCTTGTCGATCGCCGTTTCCAGCCGCGCACGGTCCGCACCCGCCGCTTTCAATGCGCGGCCGGTCTCGCCGCCATCGTCCAGCGCCGCGAGCACGAACAGTTCCGACGCGATGAACGCATCGCCGCGCTGCTGCGCGAGCTTGTCGGTCACGTTGAGAAGCCGCATGAGGTCGTTGCCGACCGACACGCTGCCGGCCTGCCCGGAGACTTTCGGCAGCTTCTCCAGCGCTTCACCGAGGCGCTCGCGCAGCAGCGGCACGTTGACGCCGGCCTGCGCGAGCAGTGGACGCGTGCTACCGCCCTGCTGGTCCAGCAGCGCGGTCATCAGGTGCGCCGGTTCGATCAGGTTGTGGTCGCGCCCCACGGCCAGCGATTGCGCGTCGCTGAGAGCCTGCTGGAAGCGCGAAGTGAGCTTGTCCATTCGCATGGGTGGATCCTCGAAACAGGGGCGGCCATGCCGCGATGGACGTGAAGTGCGGGCCGGGCGGGATGTTTTAAAGACGCTGCGCCGCCGCCACCGGCCGCTGTCGAGGTGTGCGTCACCGCAGTCGGGTCAGCGCACGTCCACCCGATGCTTACATGGCGCTGCTCACACTCGCGTTCATGCATGAGCCCGACCTGCC
>CADCUA010000463.1 GCA_902805755.1 uncultured Lysobacter sp. | reverse complement strand
TGGGTCGTCCAAGCCGGGCGCCGCCCAGCCTGCCGCCACCAAGCCAGAGGAGCATCGCCATGCAAGCCACTAAGCTCAGCACGCGCCTGCGCCGCGCCGCCGCCACGCTGGCATGCTCGCTTGCCGCCACCCTGGCAGCCACGCTCGCCGGCATCGGCGCCGCCGCGTTCGCACCGGGCGTTGCGCACGCGCAAAGCAACGATCTGGCACGTGTCATTGTCGACGTGGCCGACGTGCTGATGCGTGGTGGACAGCCGTATTACCGCAACAGCGATTACGGCCATGAAGACCGCCTGGTCATGGGGCGCGACCGCTATGGCCGTCCCGTCTACTACCGCACCGTGCCGCAGCAGAACTATTACGGCCGCGCGCCGCAACGCGATTACTACCGCTCGGTGCCTCAGGGCAACGCGTACGGGTATTACCGCAATGCGCCGCAGGCACGTCGCGGCAAATGCAACAAGCACGGCAAGTGCAAGGTCGAGTACTACGACCCGCGCTATGACCGCCGCGAGGGTCACTACGACAACCGCGACGACCGCGGTTATTACGGCGACCGTTATTACAGCCGTCGCGGTCGCGATGACTGAGCGCACTGACGCATCTGCCTGACCGGACCACCGGTCGCACGCGGCGCCGCCCATGCGGCGCCGTTTTCGTGTCCGCCCGTGTCGGTGCTAGCCTTTGCGCCGACTCCACCGGATCCCCTTGCCATGAAGCCGACCCTGTTGCTCCCGGCCCTGTTGCTGGCTCTCGCAGCCACTCCGATCGCGCACGCGCAGAAGCCGATGAACTGCACGCTCGGTTTCGAGATGTCGGGCTGGTCGGCGTTCTACAAGACCTCGTCCGGCACGGGCACGGTCAGCTGCACGGACGGCAAGCGTCTGGCGGTGAAGATCAGCAGCAAGGGCGGCGGCTTCACGTTCGGCAAGTCGCGTATCGCCGATGGCCGCGGCGAGTTCACCGGGTTGCGTGACATCGAGGACGTGCTCGGCACCTACGTCACGGCCGAAGCCCACGCGGGCGCGGTGCGTTCCACCAAGGCGCAGGTCATGACCAAGGGCGATGTCTCGCTTGCACTCGCTGGCAAGGGCGAGGGTTGGGATGTGGGGGTCGCGTTCGGCAAGTTCACTATTTCGCGCTGACGCGTTCGTTGGATCGGATCAGGAGAGTGACCATGCGTCGTAGTGACCGCTTGAAGCTGGCCCTGGGCCTGCTGCTGGTCGTTGCGGGCGCTGCAGCCGCCCAGGCACCTTCGACCCCTGCGCGCCCCGGCAGCGGCGATGCATGGATCGACAGCCGGATTGCCGATATCAACCGCTATGGCGCGGCCTATCCCGATGCCTTTGTCGATGAGCTCGTGCGCTACCAAGGCGCGCCGCGGGAGTTCGTTATCGAGCGACTGCGACAGGGCTGGGCACCCGGGGATCTGTATTACGCGTGCTCGGTCGCGACCGTGCTGGGCCGCGCCTGCCGGCAGGTCACCGCGATCCATGGCGACCGGAACAGCAGGGGATGGGGCGAGGTGACCGGGCAGTTGGGGCTCAAGCCCGGTTCGGCGCAGGACCGTCGCCTGCGGCAGGGCATTGCCGCCAGCTACGAGCGCTGGGCGCGCCCGCTTCAGCCCGAACCCGCGCTGCCGGCTGCGCCACCGAAAAAAGCCGGTGCGTCGGACCCGCTGCCCCATCCACCGGCGGCCCCCGGCGAGGCGTACAGCAAGCGCCGGTGAGTTCTACAATGCGCGGCTTCATGCGCGGCTGACGCACTCGCGTCGTTCTGCAGGCCGATCCCGTCGGGTCGCGACTGTCGACGGGGCATTGGAAATAAGGCCGCGCAAGCGGCTTGTTGTTCGTAGCGCCATCCACGACCTGTCGCGAACGTGGGCTCTGCCGCAAGCCATCGGCGATACGCCGGACCGCTGCCAACGCTGCGCGCGCGGGTTTGTAACGTCCTTGCCATCGCTATCGCTGTCCGGTACGCAGCCATCGAACGCTCCAGGATCACCATGACGCTGCCGACCACCGTTTCTTCGAGCACTGATCGATCGGACCTGCGCTACCGGCAATCGCTGCGGCTGTCGGTCGCGCCGATGATGGACTGGACCGACACGCATTGCCGCGTGTTCCATCGCCTGCTGGCGCCGCACGCGCGGCTGTACACGGAAATGGTGCATGCCAATGCGGTCATCCATGGCCACCGCGATCGATTGCTGGCGCTGGATCCGGTCGAACACCCCGTGGCGCTGCAACTCGGTGGCAGTGAGCCCGCACTGCTGGCGCAGGCCGCACGCATTGGCGCCGCGCACGGTTTCGATGAGATCAACCTCAACTGCGGCTGCCCGTCGGACCGCGTGCAGGCCGGGCGCTTCGGCGCCTGCCTGATGCGCGAGCCGGCGCTGGTGGCCGCGAGCGTGGCGGCGATGGTGGAAAGCTGCGAGGTGCCGGTGACGGTGAAGTGCCGGCTCGGTGTGGACGATGACAACGACTACGGGCGGTTTCTCGCGTTCATCGACGAGGTCGCGGCCGCGGGCTGCCGCATGTTCGTGGTGCACGCGCGCAACGCCTGGCTCAAGGGCCTGTCACCGAAAGAAAACCGCGAAGTGCCGCCGCTTCGCTACGACTGGGCCTGGCGCCTCAAGCGCGAACGGCCGCAGCTGGAGATCATCGTCAACGGCGGCATTGCCACGTTCGATGCGGCAAGCGAGCAGTTGCAGCGCAGCGATGGGGCGATGCTCGGGCGCGCGGCCTACCACGACCCGTATCTGCTGCACCGGCTCGACGTCGCCTGGTACGGCGGCGAGCAGCGCACCCGCGCGCAGCTGCTGCGCGCGCTTCGCCCGTACGTGGAATCGCAACTCGCGCGCGGCGTGTACCTCAAGCACATCACGCGCCACCTGCTCGGGCTGTTCGCGGGCGAACGCGGTGGGCGCGCGTTCCGCCAGGTGCTGAGCGAAGGCTCGCACCGGCCGGGCGCGGACTGGCGCCTCGTCGAGCAGGCGCTTGCGCTCACGGCTGATACGGCCGCCGACGCCAGCACGGCATGAGCCGCGCGCCCGCACCCGCATCCGCGACGAGTGCCCGATCCACCTATATGCTTCGCGCCTGACATGCAGCGCAGGCACCGGACGGCCGCAACGATGATCACGCGCGACATCACGCAGTTCCTCACGTTCGCACGCGCATGCGCAGCCGACTTCGGCCCGGCCACCGCGCGCGGTGCGTTCCTGGTCGCCCCCGACGGTTTTCGCCTGGCCGAGCAGTCCGCGGCCGACAACCGTTACATGGCGCAGGCCGACGGCTTCGACGCCGCGCGCGCATCGACGCAGCATCGCGAGCTGCATCGCGCGTTCGCACGCGCACTGCCGACGGTGTGCTTCGCGGGCGATCCCGCCACGCCGGACGCGGTGTTTCCGAACAATGTGTTCGCGACGGCCCCGGGCCGCGCGATCGTCGGCCGCATGCGCCATCCCGTGCGCCAGCGCGAAGCGCGGCGCGAGGACATCCGTGCGTTCTTCACCACGGTGCTCGGGTATGAGCCGCGCGACCTGTCGCAGCAGCCGCATGCCTGCGAGCTGACCGGCGCGCTGGTGATCGATCGCGCGCGCGGGCTGGGGTTTGCCGGCCTGTCGGAACGCTGCGATGAGGAAGGTGCGCGACTGATGCACGGGGCGTTCGGCCTGCGTGCGACCCTGATGTTCGATCTCGCGCCGGGCGAGTACCACACGAATGTCGTGCTCGCGGTGCTGGCCGGGCGCGCGGCGCTGATCTGCCCGGCCGGCTTTGCGGACGCGGGCGCAGTCGATGCGATCGAAGCGCTATACGCGCCGCACGGCATCCGCCTGGGCCCGGACGAACACGCGGCGTTCGCCGGCAACGCGATCGCGCTGACGCCCGATCGCGTGTGGATGAGCGCAGGTGCAGCGGCGGCACTGACGCCAGTGACACGTGCCGCGTTGGAAGCGGCGGGCTTCGCGGTCGAAAGCGTGGAGCTGGACGCGATCGAAGCGGCCGGCGGATCGCTGCGTTGTTGCGTGGGCGAGATCTACTGAATGGGCAATACTGAACGCCGACATGAAAGTGAAGGAAAAGTTCAGACCGGATTCACCGCCTGAATCAAAAAATGGCCCCGTGCTACTGACTCCTTCATACAGCTGAGCCCCTCATGCCGATCCGCACGCATCATGTTCCGCTTCGTCCTGCGCTGGCCGCGCTTGCTGCCACGGCGTTGCTGGCGGTGAGCGGTGCGGCGATCGCACAGGATCCGGCGGGTGCGGCCCGGGGCCGCGGCTTTGATCGCCAGGAAAGCCCACGTGCATTGGCCGATTCCGTGCGGCGGGTCGAGCGCGCCACGCGTGGTGAAGTGCTCAGCGCCGAGCGCGTGCCGTTCGACGGGCGCGACGTCAACCGGGTCAAGGTCGTCGATGCCAGCGGGCGCGTGCGCGTCTATATGGACGATCCCCAGGGCGGCCGCGGCCGCGACGAGCCACGCCGTACACGTGGCAACGACGGCAACTCCGACTAAGCTAGCTGAACGACGGTCCCGGACCGCACAGCAACGGAGTTCCCATGCGTATCCTTCTGGTCGAAGACGAAGCGCCGCTGCGCGAGACTCTGGCGGCGCGCCTGAAGCGCGAAGGTTTCGCGGTCGACGCGGCGCAGGACGGCGAGGAAGGCCTTTATATGGGCCGCGAGGTGCCGTTCGATCTGGGCATCATCGACCTGGGCCTGCCGAAGATGTCGGGCATGGAGCTGATCAAGGCGCTGCGCGACGAGGGCAAGAAATTCCCCGTGCTGATCCTGACCGCGCGTTCGAGCTGGCAGGACAAGGTCGAAGGCCTGAAGCAGGGCGCCGATGACTATCTGGTCAAGCCGTTCCATGTCGAGGAACTGCTCGCGCGCCTGAACGCACTGGTGCGCCGCGCGGCCGGCTGGAGCAAGCCCACGCTCGAGTGCGGACCGGTGATGCTCGATCTTGCTGCGCAGACGGTAAGCGTCAACGGCAGCAACGTCGATTTGACCAGCTACGAGTACAAGGTGCTCGAGTACCTGATGATGCATGCGGGCGAGCTGGTCTCGAAGGCCGATCTCACCGAGCACATCTACCAGCAGGATTTCGACCGCGATTCGAACGTGCTCGAGGTCTTCATCGGCCGCCTGCGCAAGAAGCTCGACCCTGATGGCTCGCTCAAGCCGATCGAAACCGTGCGTGGCCGCGGCTACCGCTTCGCGATCCCGCGCACCGGCGAGTAAGCCGGCCGTCCGCATCCGGCGCGCGTGCGCGTCGCGGCCGATGCGCGCGCCGCCCGGTTTGCGACAGGCAATCGCGGGATCGCTGCGATGACCTGGGGCCGTCCGCGTTCGCTGCAGACGCGCCAGTTGCTGGGCGCGAGCCTTGGCCTGATCGCATTCCTCGCACTCGCCGGCTACGCGCTGGACCGCGCGTTCATCGAGACCGCCGAAGACAACCTGCGCGAGCGCCTGCATAACTACGCGCTCGCCTACACCGCGGACACCGAGTTCGGCCGCGATGGCGAACTCATCGAGCCCTACGACCCGCCGGACCCGCGCTTCAATCGCCCGGGCGGTGGCCTGTATGCGCAGATCGCGCTGCCGAACGGCAGCTGGTCGTCCGCGTCCGCGCACGGACCGGTGCTGCCACCGCCGCGCATGCTGGATGCGCGAGGGCGCAACTTCGAAGGGCCGCTGCCGATCACCGAGATCAACGGCGAGTCCGGCGAAGCCTATCGTTACAGCTATGGACTGATCTGGAGCGCCGACGGCGACCGCCGCGCCGAGTTCCCCTACACGATCAACATCCTCGAAGACACCACGACGCTGCGCCAGCAGATCGCGGTGTTCCGCCAGTCCCTGTGGCGATACCTCGGTGGCGCCGGACTGATCCTGCTGCTGCTGCAGGGGCTGATCCTGCGCTGGAGCCTGTTTCCGCTGCGGCGCGTGATCGAAGAACTCAAGCGCGTGCAGCGCGGCTCGGCGATGCGCATGGGCGAGCGCCACCCGCGCGAACTCGAACCGCTGGCCGAGAGCATCAATGCATTTATCGAAAGCGAGCGCGAAAACCTCGAGCGCCAACGCAACACGCTCGCCGACCTCGCCCACAGCCTGAAAACGCCGCTCGCGGTGCTGCGTGCGCGCCTGGACAACCCGGCTTCCGACGCCGAGTTGCGCGAAGAAGTCGAAACGCAGCTGCGCCGCATGAACGACATGGTGTCCTACCAGCTCGCGCGCGCCGCACGCAGCGGCCATGCGCTGTTCGCCGCGCCGATCCCGATCGAGCCGCAGGCCGAGCAGATCGTGAAAGGTCTGGAGAAGGTCTACTCCAGCAAGGGCGTGCTATGCGAATTCGAGATCGCGCCCGGCGTGCAGTTCCACGGCGAGCAGGGCGATCTGCAGGAGTTGCTCGGCAACCTGCTGGAGAACGCGTTCAAGTGGGCGAAGTCGCGCGTGCTGCTGACCGTGTGCGATGGCGACGCAGCGAAGAACCGCCGGCCCGGCCTTTTGATCGCGGTCGATGATGATGGCCCCGGCATTCCGCCGGAGAAGGTCGCACTGATCCTGCAGCGCGGCGTGCGCGGCGACGAGCGCGTGCAGGGGCATGGCATCGGGCTGGCGATCGTGCAGGATCTGATGCGCGCCTACCGCG
>CADCUA010000462.1 GCA_902805755.1 uncultured Lysobacter sp. | reverse complement strand
GGGGGCAACATCGCATCGTCACCAGTGTGGGTTCCATCACCGGTGCCGCAGTCGGGACCGTATTCGGAATCAGTGCAGGCCCGATGGCAGGGGTCGTGGGCGCTTTCGGCGGCGCAATTGTCGGCGCGAATGTCGCCGACGGCCTTGCACGATGGTTCGGCGCGCTGCACGTGACAGGCGCCCGTTTTACCGATCGATCGCCCTAGAGCCGCCGGGCGCATACAACGGCGTGGTCCGATCGGGACATGTCCCGCGTCGGCACGCCATCGCGACGCGCGTCATTTATGCGCGCAGGTCGCCACGCGCCATTCGGGCGTCGTTTCCGGCTCCCACGGCGCGCGGTCAAGGTCCTGACCGTTGCCCCAGTGGTAGTAGAAGCTCCGACCGTCCTTCAGCCTGCCGAACACGTCGATGTCGGGATTGGGCACGTCGATCGTCAGCGTCTGCGTGATGCGCTCGATGCGCAGTGCGGTGCCGGCGCGGAGGATCGGGTCGAGTTCCTCATGCGGGCGCTCGCGCAGCTCGATGTCGGCTTTACCGCTCGAGTACGCACTGACGTCACGCGCGAGACGCACTTCGGCCGGCGCCTTCACCGGAAGGCAGGCGTTGCTGAGGTCCACCGTCGTGCACGAGGTCAGGAGTACGCCGGAGGCAAACAGGGAGCAAAGCGTTCCGACACCGGTGCGTGCACGGCTCATGGGCTGACCTCAACGTTCCTGTGGCGTTTGATGATTGCTCAGCGCCAGTTTCGCCGCGATCAGCGGACGCAGCTCCGCATAGTCATCCATGAACCCATCGTGCCCGCCGTGGCGCGAGGCACGCAGCGAGAAGAACAGCTCGTTCATCAGGTCCACCAGCGTCTCGCGGCGGCGCGCCGTGGCGTGGGCGGCGCACGCTTCGAACGAGCCGAAGCGCAGGTACCCCTGGAATCGGCCGGCGAATCTGACGATGCCCGCGCGGTCGTTCACGTCGGGCAGGTCATGGACGGACAGGCCGACCAGTTCGGGTGGCATCGATCCGGTGCTGCGTGCATCACCAGCGGGATCTGTCATTGATTGCCTCCTGATGGGCAGGGCAGGTTGCACGCACGGGGCCGATGCAGTGGGAAGCATGGCTTCGGTCGCGTCCACGGTTCGTCGCGCACGGATGACGTATCGACGCTGCGATCGCGGGTGCCAGTACCGCCATTCGCGATCGCGTTGAAGCGCCATGTTCATCCGGTTGCAGCGAGACCGGCGCGGGGTCTTGCCGTTGGCGTGGCCATGTTCCTGTCGATGCGTCCAGCGTGTATCGCAGTGACGCATCGTGCGATGCCATCACGCTCCCGGATCATGCGGCGTGAATCGCGATCGCTTCCGCCGCTTGCGCACTGCCATCGAGGTGCACGCATGCCGGCGCGTTAAGCCGCTCACTGACGTGGCTCTAATAAGCGACGCCGTACGCTCTCCAGCGTCTGCACGCGTCGTGCGGGTGAATGCGTTCGCGGCCTGGCCGGGGCTTGCCCGTGGACGAAGGCCGGTCCAACACAAGGAGAGCACCGCGTGGAAGCCCGCTCGCTGGAAGAACTGCTCATCACGATCAGCGGCGACGCCGCGCGCCGGGACGAGCTGGTGGATGCGCTCGCCGCGGCGCGGGTCGCCATTCCCTTGAACAAGGGCCTGGAGAACGGCGCGCTCGCGAAGGATGCGAAGCCGCTCACCCTCAATGCCGAGCAGGGCTACCCAGTGCTCGCGACGTTCACCTCGCCCGACAAGGCAACGCCGTGGATCAGGCAACAGCCGGAATACGAGCATTGCCTGGTGACCGACTTCAGCTGGGCGCTCGCGATCACGCCGGCGCCGTTCGGCATCGCCTTGAACCCGGGCTATCGCCACTCGCTGGTGCTGTCGCCTGACGAGGTGCGTTCGCTCGCAGGCAAGCCGAGCTGACGCGATGCCGCTGTACCCGTGCGTCGAGTGCCGGCACCCCGTGCACGTGCACGGGCGGGACGTCGCGATCGCGATAGTGCCGGTCGCGCACGCATGCGGTGCGCCGAACATGCTCAGCCGCCGGACGCCCGTGCTCGCGCTCGTGCCGAGCATTCTGCCGGGCCGGGCTGTTTCGCTGGCGAACGGGTACTGGTGGGACCTGTGGCCGTCGTATCCCGTGACCCTGACAGGCTACGCGGTCGGCGTCGCGCCGGGCCTTGTTGTTGCGGAACGCTGGGGCGCGCTCGACGCACCGTATGGGGCATCGGGTTGACGCGGCTATGAGTCTTTATCCACCACACGCATCGTTGATGCGCGTCGGCACCTAGGCCGGAGACTGCATGGAACTACAGACCGGTGACGGCACAGGCACGGCGCAGCCTACGGCGGTGCAGATCGCCGATGCGCTTGCACGCCTTGCGGGCGGCCAGGACTCGTTCCTCATCCTGTCGCGCGGCGAGGACGAGTTCATGCAGGCGATCGGATGCGCCCGGGACGGGTTCGACGTCGAATATCGCGATGGCTCGCAGGAGACGCATTTCCAGACGTCCGGCCCAACGTTGTCGCTCGAGACCACGGCGCAGCTGCTCCGCCACTACCTGGCGGACGATGCGCGCTGGCGAACGCAGGTGTCGTGGCAACGGCGTGTCACCACGTCGCACCCGCGTCTCCAGCGGTTTCACCCGGGACTGCTGATGGCCCTCATCGGTGCATGCTTTGTCGCGGCAGTCGCGTGGGCGGTGGTCATCGAGATATCGGCTGCCCGCTGACAACGGGCACGCCTGTTCGTCTCTGGATGCGGACGCAGGCAACCGGTGTCAGAGTGGCGCGGTGGGGTTCACTTCAAGCAGCGGCAGGCTGCATTCCGATCTGCAAAGGTCCGGTCCGGCGATCGCTGACTCCGACCGGGTCACTGAGCGAGCAGCTTGATGCCCGGGATCATGCCGCTGCGTCCGCTCCTGCAGCCAATGAACCCGACTCGGCGTTCGGGGCGATTACGCCCGCCAGCGTCTCGGCATCGACCGGCTTGACCAGGTGGGCGTCGAAGCCGGCAAGTCCGGAACGTTCGCGATCTTCGTCCTTGCCCCAGCCCGTGAGCGCAACGAGACGCATGCGATCGCCGCCCGGCTGCGAGCGCAGGATGCGGCAGACGTCGTAGCCGCTCATGCCCGGCATGCCGATGTCCAGCAGGACGACGTCCGGCGCGAACACCGTCGCACGCTGCAGCGCGGCCTCCCCGCTGTACGCCACATCGACCACGTGGTCGTGCAACGAAAGCAGCAGCGCGACGGTATCGGCGGCGTCGCGATTGTCGTCGACCACGAGCACGCGCTTCGCAGGGCCGTTGCTCGACGCCGGCATGTGGGGCGAAGCGGCTGCGGGCGCCTGAGCCTCGGCCATCGGCAGGCGCACGCTGAAAGTGCTGCCGTGGCCGCGCCCGGCACTGTGGGCGCTGACGCTGCCGCCGTGCAGCTGCACCATGCGCTGGACCAGGGTCAGGCCGATGCCCAGGCCCTGCTGTTCGCGTTCGAGCGACTGGTCCACCTGAGAGAACATGCCGAAGATCTCTTCCAGCTTGTCCGCGGGAATGCCGATGCCGGTATCGCGCACGGCCACGACGACGTCCTGCCCGTCGATGGTCGCCTCGATATCGATGCGCCCGTTGGGGCCGGTGAACTTGCACGCGTTGGTGAGCAGGTTCACGAACACCTGCACCATGCGCAGTTCGTCGGCGTGCAGCACGATCGGTTCGGGCGGTAGGGACACGCTTGTCACGTGACAGGCCTTGTCCAATCCGGGGCCGCAGGCTTCCAGCGCCTGCTGGAGGATGTCCGCCAATGCCACGCGTTCCATGCGCAACTCGAGCTTGTCGGCGTCGATGCGGCCCATGTCGAGCAGGTCGTCGATCAGCCGCACCAGCTGCAGGGCCTGGCGTTCCATCACCAGGCGGGTGCGCTCGACCACGGCAGGCTCGCGCGCGCCCCGCTTGAGAAGTTCCAGACCGCTGACGATCGGCGCCAGGGGATTGCGCAGTTCATGCGCGAGCGTTGCCAGGAACGCACTCTTGCGCTTGTTCGCTTCGCCCAGGTCATTCGCGAGCTGGCGCAACTGCTGCTCGTTGCGCTTCTGCACGCTGATGTCGCGCGAATACACGGCAAGGCCGCCGCCTTCGGTCGGGTAGGCGCGGCTGCCGTACCACTTCTGCATCGGCTCGTGGAAGTACTCGTATTCGACCGTGACCCGCTCCTGCATCGCGCGGTGCAGCTGGCGATAGGCCTCGGAGCCGACGGCTTCGGGAAATTCCTTCCAGATGGTGGAGCCGAGCATGGCCTCGGGACGCTTGCCCCAGTGCGCCTGGCTGTGATCGTTGACGAAGACGTACCGCCACTGCGAATCCAGCGTCATGAACGCATCGGTGATGCTGCCCAGCATCGCCGACAGGCGCTCCTGGCTCCGGCTCAGTGCCAGATTGTGCCCCCGCACCGCTACCGCAGTGCGCCAGAGCATGACGCTGAGCAGCACGGTCAGGATCAGCACAATGGCCGCCGTGGCGAAGGCATGGTCGAACAGGCCCACGCGCTGGCCCTGCAGCGTCGCCCATCCGATGAGCACCGGCACCAGCACGATCCCGGGCAACGACCGCAACACCAGCAGGGCGGCCGCGGAGTCTTCGATCAGCAGGCTGGTGGGCCTGCGGTCGGGCAGGGCTGCCACCAGCGCCAGGCCCACCGCCAGCAGCAGGATGGCGGTCTGCAGCGCGATGGTGGTGAGGTGAGGGACCGTATAGAAGAGCTTCGCGCCCAGCAGATAGCCGACGATCGACACCGCCGTGATCGCGACCACCACCAGGCCACCCGCCGCAGACCAGCCTCGCGTGCGCTCCGTCAATGACAACAGGATGGCAATGCTGGTGAGCAGCAGGGACGTGGATCCGGGAACGCCCATCCGCCCCGGGTGCACCGTGGCGCTATGGCCCCAGTTATGGGTCAGCAGCAGGCGGTCGATGCCAAAGTCGACGCCCGTGAGGTGCTGCAGAAGCGTCGCACCGCCGATCAGTCCGGCGATCAGTGCGAAGCCAGCGCTCACGCGTCGGTGCCCAAGTGCCAGCAGAAGCGTCGCAGCGCCCGCTGCGAACACGCCCACGGCGTTATTGGGCAGCTGTGAAATGTCGTGGTCGAACCAGTCGGTCAACCGGCGCAGCCCCGCGCCCCATCCGAGCAGCGTCAGCGCCGATCCGGCCATGACCAGGCTGCTCAACCCGACCGACAGGCGCTTGGCGAACTTCTTCCGTTTCAGCATCGTCCGCTGGCCCGCGTGCCCGTGAGAGGGTCGCGCTGACGCAGCCGCGAGGTTTGATTGTAGGAACGCGGGTGCGGCAACGGCAACCTGATGGCTTCAGGCAATCGGCCGGACCCGGGTCGCGGCCACGGCAGGCGCGGTGGGGAACGTCGTCGCAGTGCTGCCGCAGGTTGAACACCGGCGCGGTGGCAGCCGTCCGCCTTGACCCCGCCGGGAGACGCGCTCGTCTAGGCTCTCGCGCCAGTGAGCGGCACCTTCTCCTCCCTCCGGATCTACAACTACCGCGTCTGGGCCGGGGGCGCGCTCGTGTCCAACGTGGGCACGTGGATGCAGCGCATCGGGCAGGACTGGCTGGTGCTGACCCAGCTCACCGACCACAGCGCGACGGCGGTGGGGTGGGTGATGGCGCTGCAGTTCGGCCCGCCTTTGTTGCTGCTGCCACTGGCGGGCTGGGCGGCCGATCACCTGGACCGCCGCAGGCTGCTGATGTGGACGCAGGCGGCGGCCGGCCTGCTTGCGCTCGGCCTGGGGCTGGTCACGCTGCTGGGCGTGGTGCAGCTGTGGCAGGTGTACGCGTTCGCGTTCGGGCTGGGCTGCGTCACGGCGTTCGATGCGCCGGCGCGGCAGGCGTTCGTGTCGGACATGGTCAGCGACGAGCACCTCGCGAACGCGGTCGCGCTGAATTCCACCTCGTTCAACGCGGCGCGCCTGATCGGGCCTGCGGTGGCGGGCCTGTTGATCGCGGCGGTGGGCGAGGGCTGGCTGTTCATGGTCAACGCGGCGTCGTATGCGGGCGTGCTGGTCACGATCCGCTGCCTGCGCAAGCACGAGCTGCATGTCGAGCCACGGCCCGAGCGCACGCGTGGCAGCACGCTGGCCGGCTTCCGCTACGTCGCGCAGCGGCCGGACCTGGTCGCGGTGCTGGTGATGCTCGCGCTGATCGGGACGTTCGGCTTCAACTTCGCGCTGTTCGTCTCGATGATGTCGGTCACGGTGTTCGACGGCGATGCCAGCCAGTACGGGCTGCTCACCTCGGCGATGGCGGTCGGCACGATGAGCGGGGCGTTGCTGTCGGCGCGGCGGCCGATGCCGGGCATGGCGCTGATGGGCGGCTCGGCGGCGGCGTTCGGCGTCGCGACGGCCGTAGCCGCGGTAATGCCGGGCCCCTGGTCGTTCGCGATCGTGCTGGTGTTCGTCGGCCTCGCCGCGCTGACGTTCATGACGGCGAGCACCTCGATGGTGCAGCTCACCACCGAACGCGCGATGCGCGGCCGCGTGCTGGCATTGCGCATCGCCGTGGCCATGGGCGGCACCCCGGTCGGTGCGCCGCTGGTGGGCTGGGTGGCGGACCGCTTTGGCGCGCGCTGGGCGCTGGGCGTTGGCGCGCTATCGGGTGTCGAGGCAGCGGGTGTGGCGCTCGCGTATCTCGTCA